>CALGUJ010000172.1 GCA_937902055.1 uncultured Pelolinea sp. | reverse complement strand
TGTGCAAAATAATGAGGGCATTACCTGTCTTTGAATGCCCTCATTAGAAAAAAAATTAGGAATTATTCATGATTAATCTGATCATCGACGAAAAATTGGTGGAAGTCGGGCTGGAAGCAGCCGATAACGAGGAAGTCATCCGCCTGCTGTCCGGCAAGTTGGACGGCTGCGGATACGTGGAAGACGGATTTGCCGAGGCAGTGCTGGCCCGCGAGCGGCAATATCCGACCGGCTTGCCCACCAAGATACCGGTTGCGCTGTGCCACGTGGAAGCTGAATTTGTCAAACAGACATGCATGGCAGTGGCAACGTTGAAGAAACCGGTGGAATTTCGCAATATGGGCGATCCGCAAAGCATTTTAGACGTGGAGATCGTTTTTCTATTGACAATCCTGGATCCGAAAAAGCAGGTTTTTTACCTGCGGAAGATCATGGATTTATTCAAGGACGAGACGCTGCCGAATTTAAAAAAGGCGCAATCGAAAAAGGAAGTAGTTTCAATACTGGCAGAAAAAATCAATAATATGGAAGAAAGGTAATTATAAAAATATGAAAGCAAAAACAAGCAAAGTGATTCATATTTTGGGAGTGTGCGGAGCCGGAACGGTCACCTCGACCATGCTGGCCATGCGGGTGGAAGAAGTGTTGGAAGAGGAAGGGATTCGCAGCGTGATCGATGAAATCCGGCCGACCCAGGTCCACTCCACGCTGGAAACCGCCAAGGTGGATATGATCATCACTTCTTCGCCGATCCCTGACGTGGAAAAGATCACGATTCCGGTGATCAACGGACATTCCCTGCTCAGCGGTTTTGGCGAAGCAGAGACCATCGAAGAGATCCGCAGGACTGCCTTGAAAATCGTCGAAGAATACGAAGCCAAACGCGCCAAGTAAACGGTTGCAGCTCAGCTCCGCAACCGGATTGAAGTTGAAGCGGTAATCCGCTTCTTCCAAAAAAAAAGTAAAAAATATGAAATAACCTGCCGAATGGCAGGGCGGGTTTATGTTTCTTAATTTCGGAATTTAGGAACGTGACCCAAATCAGGAGATGAAATGGAATATCAGGAAATCATAGAACGGAAAAAAGCGATTCTCTCAACCACGATTAAATCCATCCCCGAATCGGTTATCGCGGATGTTAAGAAACAATACGCAGAAAAATGCAAGGGTTCGATCGCATCCTACGAACGCGCCAAAAAGGTCATTCCCGCAGGACTGGAACACAACCTCGGCCTCGCCAACCCCTACCCCCTGACCATGAAAACCGCGCGGGGCGCCACCATCTGGGATGTGGATGAAAACGAGTACGTTGATTACCTGATGGCCGGCGGGCCGATCATTTTAGGCCACAAGGTCAAAGAAGTCGATGAAAAGATCATTGAGCTGCTGCAAAATTACGGCCCCTCCACCGGCCTGACCTGCGAAAGCGAGATCCTGTGCGCTGAAGAAATCGTGCGCCTCATGCCGGGCGTGGATATGGTGCGCTTCCTGGCCTCGGGCACCGAAGCGGACATGCTGGCGGTCAGGATCGCCCGCGCTTACACCGGCAAGACCAAGATCATCAAGATCATGGGTTCCTATCACGGTTGGTCGGACCAGATGTTGCTATCTTCCGACCGCCCCGGCACGGGCAACGTGCACGCCGGCGGCATTCCCAAGGTCAGCTACATGCACACCATCGAGATTATGCCCAATGATTACGATGCTTTGGAAAAAGTATTTGCCGAAAATAAGGGCGACGTGGCCGCCATTATCGCCGAACCGACCGGCGGGCATGCGGGCACTTTCCCCAATCATCCGGATTGGAACAAGACCATGCGCAAGATTTGCGACGAGAATGGAGCGCTGCTGATCTTCGACGAAGTGGTGACCGGCTTCCGCCTGGGTTTGGGCGGCGGGCAGGAATACTACAATACCATCCCCGATCTGACTGTTATGGGTAAGATCATCACGCACGGCTATCCTTCCTGCGGCGCGGTGGGCGGCAAGCGCGAGATGATGGCCTTGTGCCACCCGGGCAGCGTCGCCGGAAAGACAGCCTATACCGGTGGGACCATGTCCGCCAACCCGATTTCCACAACGGCCGGGTATCAATCGTTGAAATGCATCCAGAAATATGATGCCATCACCAAAGCCTCCGATTACGGCGATCGCATCACCGCCAGGCTCAACGAGCTGTTCGCGACCCGCAAAGATTTACCCTTCTTCGCCTATAACATCCGTTCCATTGTGCACGTGGAAACCTCCTGCCCGTCCGGCACTTTCCTGGTGGCCAACAGCCGCGGCGTCAGCGCCGAAGAACAGAAGCTGCGCACGAAAGCCGCGGAAGATATCTACATCGCCTTGATGAACGAAGGCGTGCTGCTGTTGGGCGATTGCAAGCGCCTGTACGCCTGCATGCAGCATGACGAAAACTCGCTGAATAAAACCCTCGACGCATGGGAAAAAGTGCTTGCGATGATCCCGGCGCAAGGATAGGAAAATGAAATACACGCAATATCAAAAAGAAATCTATGCGGTGACGCAAAAACTGGTGCAGACCGGTTTGATCCGCATTTCTTCGGGCAATGTATCCATGCGCACGGCGGACGGAAACGTGGCGATCACGCCGTCGTCCATTCCATATGACGAACTGGATTATTCGCAGATCGTCATCCTGGATATGCAGGGCAACGCGGTGGAGGGCAAGCTGAAGCCGTCCGTGGAGAAGATGCTGCACATCAACACCTACAAAGCGCGCTCGGATGCGCAGGCTGTGATCCACACCCATTCCGTTTACGCCATCACGCTTTCGTTGATCGGCGCGGAAATCCCGCCGCTGAGCATCGAAATGATCAACCTGGGCGCGCCCATCCAGACCACGCCCTACGTTCTGCCCGGCTCGCTGGATTTCGCCAATGCGGTGGCGGGATATTTCGGCAGCCACCCGGAGAAAAAGTCCGCCCTGCTGGAAAATCACGGCGCCATATCGCTTGGGTCCAGCCTGAAGGATACTTTCCAGAACGCGTACAACCTCGAAACCGGTGCGAATATTTACTTTAACGCGTTGGCGATGGGCAAAAAGATCCGGGTTTTATCGCAAGAAGAGATCGACCAACTGCACGGAGCATACGCCCCGGCCAGGAAATAGCCAATATCCGGGAGATAAACCAGCGCTTAGATGACCTCCGGTTTATCTCCCACCGTAATATTATTTTCCGTTGGAGTGAACATGATCGTAAAGAAAGAAGCCATCATTATCGGGGCAGATCATTTAGGGCTGCCATTGAAGAACATTTTGCGGGACTACCTGGCGGAACAGGGTTATCCGGTCACCGATATCGGCGTGAACGAGGAGACGCCGGTGAATTACCCCGAAATTGCCGTCAAACTGGCGGAGCGCATTGCCGGCGGTGAATTCACCCGCGGCATCCTGGTCTGCGGTACCGGCATCGGCATGGCCATCACGGCCAACAAGATCCCCGGCGTGCGCGCGGCCGTGATCCACGATGCTTATTCCGCCGAGCGGGCGCGCGCCAGCAACGACGCGCAGGTGGCGGCATTCGGCTCATTGGTGATCGGCCCGAACGCGGCCAAAAAAGTGCTGGATGCCTGGCTGGACAGCGAATTCGTGCCGGGCAGCAAATCGCAGCCCAAGGTGGACATGATCAAAGCGCTGGATGCGAAGCGATAACCCGGTTGTTCTTGCCGATATCGATTCGCTCCGGCATGCGGGATAACGATAGGTGATACATTATGAAAAAATCCGACGTTGACGCTTTTTACGCAGTTCCGGCCAATTTGGACCGGCAAAAGTATATCGTTCTCAACTACTACCTGGAAACGCTGATCGAGCCGCGCGAGGCGGCCGCGCACCTGTGCCAGGAGATGTCCACGGCGCAATGGAGCCGCGTGGGCGTGAATGAAGATTACCGGCCGGAATTCGGCGCCAAAGTTGTGGCGCTGGAAGTGCTGGATGATCAGGCGCCGCCGAGCAGCCCTTACCTGGTATCGACCATGGGCAGCCGTGCCGCACGCGTATTCCGGGTAAGCGCGACAATTTGGTACCCGTATCATAATTTCGGAACGAAAATTCCCAACCTGCTGACTGCGGTGTGCGGCGAGGGCGTGTTCCACGCGCCCAACATCTGCGCCATCCGGCTGCTGGACATCGACTTTCCGGAGAGCTTTCTGGCCGATTTCCAGGGACCGCAGTTCGGCGTGGAGGGCTTGCGCGAGATGTTGGGCGTGCGCGACCGGCCGCTGTTGTTCGGCGTGATCAAGCCCAACGTGGGCCTGCCGCCGGAGCCTTTCGCGCAATTGGGATTTGAAGCCTGGTTGGGCGGGTTGGACGTGGCCAAGGACGACGAACAATTGGGCGACGTGGCCTGGTCCAGCGTGGAGGAGCGCTCCCGCAGGTTGGGCGCGCTGCGCAAGCGCGCCGAGGAACTGACCGGCGAGAAGAGGGTTTATTTGTGCAACATCACCGACGAGGTCGACCGGCTGATTGAATTGCACGATATCGCCGTGAAGAACGGCGCCAACGCGGTGATGGTCAACGGCATGGCTGCCGGCTTCAGCGCGGTGCGCATGCTGCGCAAACACGCCCGGGTGCCGATCGTCTCGCATTTCGATTTCATGGCGCCATTCATCCAATTGCCCTGGTTCGGCGTGAAAGACCAGGTGTTCACCAAGATCCAGCGCATGGCGGGTTTCGACGTGCTGATCTACCCCGGTTTCGACCACCGCCTGAAGTCCAGCAGGGAAGATGTGCTGGCCAACGCGCGCGCGTGCCTGCAGCCCATGGGCAGCCTGAAAGCGATGCTGCCGGTGCCGGCGGGCAGCCAGTGGGCGGGTTCGCTGCAGCCGCTTTACGAAACGCTGGGAACGGTCGATTTCGGCATCGTGCCCGGCCGGGCGGTTTTCGGGCATCCGCAGGGCCCGCGCGGCGGCGCCGCCAGCTTGCGGCAGGGTTGGGAAGCCGTGCGCAAAGGCGTGAGCCTGGAAGAGCATGCCCGCGCGCATGAAGAACTGCGCCTGGCGATTGAAATGCAGAATGGTTAGGGAAGTTCGAAAAAAAAGCATCAAAAATCTCTCGTGAAAAAGAACAGTCTGTTGGATTTTCAACAGACTGTTTTATAAAATGCTGGTTCAGTAAAGCAGGTAAGCAGTAGAGTGATGCGAGGATTTTACGCAACCGGCGACACTTGGCTATCCCGCTTGGTGACCACAATGCTCCCGCGCGGGACGGCCAGGTCGCGCCCGACCAGTTCGCATTTGACCTGCAGCAGGAAATAAATCGGCGCTTGCACCGTGTTGAGCGCCTCATAATTGCCCATGCCCTTGGCGATGATCAGGCCGGCTTTCCAAAAACGATCGAGAAAATCGCTTGAGCATTTTTCCAGCAAGATACCCGGCGACCTGGCCCCGCAGGAGATCACCTCGGCCACCCCATCCAATCCCGCCGCCAGCGCGTCTTCGCGCGTGGCGTCGTTTAGGATGGGGGCTTCTTTCACGACGTAAACAGTCGGTTTGCCGATGGTTTCGATGAGCAGGCGGTCGAACACCGTTTCACCGGCGTTATCCGCCAGGAACATAACCTGCCCGCAAGCCGCGAGCGAAGCTCTCAGGCTTTCCAGGTCATTCAAGGCGAAAGGCTGATCCAGCACGCGCTGAATGGTGGCTGCCAGGTCGAAACTGTCCTGCGGGCCGAAATCGATGATGTTGCCCGCGATGCTCAGGCGCAGCGCGGTCTCGAAAGGATCGCTCGAGCGCTGGATTTTTTCTTTGAGCGCGGGGTATAAAGACAACGCTTCTTTCGTGCTGAGGGTTTTCTGTTCGCGATAGAGGTCCTCAACCCCGGTGATCTCGCGCAGCAGCGCGTGCATCTGCATGGTAATTTCAGGCGCGGAAGCGCCAACCTCAATATCGATCAAGCCTTGCAGGATACGCCGCATGGCAGCGCCCTGGGCGGCCTCATCCATGCCCGCCTGGCGGATGGCCAGCAGAGCCTGGCGGACGGCGCAGGGGTAACAATCAAGTGAGAATTGCATCTTTCCTCCGGGTAACGAGTGATGAGTGATTAAGATGGTGCTATTTAACGATGATTCGGATGCATCAGAGGCGCGCAAACAAACATCACCCCCAAGTCTACCACAACGACCTCCGCGGGCTGATTTCCCGCAAAAGCGCTCTGTTTCGAGATGCAAGACCGTAAAAAGCAATATACAGAATATTCTAGAATGGATGATAAACTAGGGCAAAGGATAATTCATGACAAAAATCTCCGTAATTACCGACACCGATTCGAGCCTGCCGCGCGAAATTGCCGCCCAATATAGCCTGCTGCAGGTGCCGATTTCCATTCACCTGGACGAGAATTTTTCGGGCAATGACCACACCATCAGCAACGACGCCCTTTTCAAGAAGGTCGACGCGGCCGGCAAGCTCCCCACCACCGCGGCGCCCAACCCGGCGGTGTTTGTTGAGTATTTCAAACGGGTATTCGAAGAACAAAAACCGGATACTTTGGTTTATTTTGCCATCAGCAGCGCCATGAGCGGCACGATCCAGTCAGCGCAGATCGCGGCGGAGGAATTGAAACCTCTCGATATCCGCGTGGTCGATTCCGGCACGCTCTCCATGGCGCAGGGCTACATGGTGCTGGCAGCCGCCGAAGCTGCCAGGAACGGCGCGGCGGTTGAGGAGGTGATCAGCGCCGCGGAAGATGTGCGCGGCCGCACCGTGTTGTATGGCGCGCTTTCCACCCTGAAATACCTCTCGATGAGCGGGCGGGTGAGTCACGTGGCGGCCGGGCTGGCGGGCATGCTGGCCATCAAGCCGATCCTGTCGGTGCGCGACGGCAAGCTGGACATGCTGGAAAAAGTGCGCACGCGCAGCAAATCCTGGCAGCGCATGCTCGAGCTGTTGCGGGCGGACGTGGGCGGGCGCGCGATCGAAAAGATGGCCGTGCTGCACGTCAACGACGCGCCTGCCGCGCGCCAGTTCGAAGCCCTGTTGAAAGCCGAGCTGGATTGCCCGGCCGAGATGCCGCTGGTGGAGATCAACCCGGGGCTGTCGGTGCATACCGGCGCGGGGCTGGTGGGGGTGTGCGCGGTGTTTGGGAAATAGAATAAACCCCTGCAAGGGTGGTTTTTGATCGCAGCCTTGTTGAAAAAATAATCCAAATCCTTCATAATGGATTCATCGATTACAGGAGGAAGGATGGATCTCTTTACCCAGCTCTTTGGAGGCGGCTTCGCCCTCGTGGGTCTGGCTTGCCTGGTGGTTTGTTTCATCCAGCGCGCATGCCTAGGCGGCTGCAATCCATGACGACGGCGAGGGCAATTATCTTTTTTAAAGGTTGTTGATAGATAA
>CALGUJ010000171.1 GCA_937902055.1 uncultured Pelolinea sp. | reverse complement strand
GAGAGCATCCATTGGCTGATCCATCCATCTGTATTTTGCCCAAATTAAAAGGTCCCGGCGGGCCTTCTTCATTTCAGGCCAAGTTGATCAGCGGCCTTGCCGCCCTGGGCATCAGCGCCCATCACGACCCACGCAAACCTGGCACGCAAGCCATCCTGGTGATCGGCGCCACGCGCAAAATAGATGACCTGATCTATGCCAAACGCCACCACATCCGCATTGTTCAACGCCTGGACGGCATGAATTGGCTGCACCGTCTGCAACGGACAGGCTGGCAGCACTTTTTGCGTTCGGAACGCCTGAATTTCCAGTTGGCGGTCATCCGCCGCTGGCTGGCGGACGAGATCGTGTACCAGAGCAACTTCACGCGCGATTGGTGGAATACTGTCTATGGATCGCTGCGCAAACCCAATACCGTGATCCACAACGGCGTAGACCTCAACACCTTCGCCCCGCGCGGCGCAGGCGCGCCGCCCGCGGATTTCGTCAAGCTGCTCGTAGTGGAGGGCAGTTTCAAGGGCGGCCATGAGCGCGATCTCTTCAACGCTGTGGAAGCCGCCAATCGCCTTTCCGCCCGCCTGGATCGCAAAGTGGAATTAATGGTCGTCGGGAACGCGCCCCAGGAAATGCGCCGGCAAGTGGCTGCTAACCACCAGGCATCCGTGACCTGGATGGGGTTGGTGCCGCATGAGCGCATTCCCGAACTGGATCGCAGCGCGCACCTGCTTTTTCCCGCCGAGATCAACGCCGCCTGCCCCAACTCGGTGGTGGAGGCGCTAGCCAGCGGCCTGCCCGTGGTCAGCTACGCCACCGGTTCCCTGCCCGAATTGATCGGTGAGGATGGCGGCGCGGTGGTGCCTTACGGCAACAACTACTGGCGGCTGGAAGAACCCGACACCGACCTGTTGGTTGAAGCGGCAGTGCGCGTGCTGGATAAACTGCCGGAATATCGCGCTTCCGCGCGCAAACGCGCCGAATCCCGGTTCGGCCTGGAAAAAATGGTTGCGGATTATAAAAAGGTTTTGCTGGGGGAATAGATCGGTCTCACTGATCGAACCCGCCCAGCAGGGCACGTTCGCCGCCCCGCGGGCTTTCCCACGGATAAATGATATAGGCGTCAGTCGTGGCGGCAAAGAAATCCGGGCGGAAATTTCCGAATAAATTGCGGTATGGATTGAAATGCAGCACGCAGGTGTAGGGCTGCCCCCCTGCGCCGGATACGCGATTTTTCACCGCGGTGATCGTGCGGCCCGATCCCCACACGTCATCCACGATCAATACCCGTTTGGCATTCAGCATCTGGTCATCGGGGAACTGTAGGAACTTCGGCCAGGAATAGAATTGGCTGCCTTTGCGCGAAGCGTTCAATTCCGCTTCCGCCGGGAAATCAACCGCCGCCGTTAGAACGTGCTCGATCTGCAGCGCAGCCGCAAGCAAGCCGCCCGGCACGATCCCCCCGCGCGTGATCAGCAACATCCCGTCGAAAGTATGGTCGAATTGCGGGATCAGGTGGTCGATCAACGCGTCCACGTCAGCCCAGTTCAGTCTCTCTCGCCGCATCATATTCCCTTATCGATAAATGATTTACCTACCAAATTATACAAAATTTCACCGTTCACTCATCCACCTCCGGCAGAATGAACACCGCCTGCCCGTTCATTTCAAACGCGAATTGCATACCCAACGCTTCGCAACGCCCGATAAAGGCGCTGTCAACCATATACGCTTTTTCGTCCAGCACCACATAGGTCAACTGCTGGGCTTGCAGCGCAGCCAGGCTGGTTTCATCCGGGAAATTCCGCAGCAACGGTTCCAGCTCAAAGTAACGGTTGGAAGGAAAAGTGCGGATCACGCCGATCAGTGGCTTTTGGCTGTAGAGTGTGTAGTATAGAGCGGCTTCTTCGTAGGATTGCTTGAGGGGCAATTGCACCTGGCCGCCGTAAGGTTGCTCCGCCAGCCAAAGGTCCACCTCGCGCGGCTGCACCGCTGAGAGGGAGTTGGGCTTGACGTAAAAATCCGCCAGCACCAATCCCAGCGCAGCCAGGCCCAGCAAAGTCTTGCTGGATGGTTTGCGCGCCTGCCGGCGCAGCCAATCCAGTCCCAGCCCGGCCGCTGCGCAGTTGAACATCAACGCCAACACGCCCATGCGCATCCAGGCGCGCATGATCGCGTAAAAAGGCACGTACTTGAAGAACAGGTATCCCGGCAGCGTGATCAACCGCTGCTCGTTTCTGAAAACTTTCGCCAACCAGGAGGAAGCGCTGAAAGTCACCGCCTGTTCGTTCCAGGTCAGATTGGTGCCCAAAGCGAGCAGCAGGCTGAAGATAAACCCGGTAAAAAAGATGGCAAACAGCAGTTGACGGCCGCTCTTATGCCGTTTTGCGTAACCCAGGACCGCCAGCACCGTCAGCGGCAAGCCCAGATACAGGGTAGCTTCGTTCCATAAATCACGTGAAAAGTGCTGCCCCACCCATTTGCCCCACAGGAACTGGCGCGTGAACGGCAGCAGGAAATCGGTCGGACTGGCGGAAAAAACCAGCACGTCGGCCAGCGTGCGCGCCGAGCCTGCGCTTTCGTGCACCAGCATGTACGGCACCACCCCCACCGCCAAAGCCGGCAGGGAGATCA
>CALGUJ010000170.1 GCA_937902055.1 uncultured Pelolinea sp. | reverse complement strand
TTTTCAATGGCGACGAGGAAAAGGTGGATTTCTTTTTAAAGGAAATCTGCCCGCAGTCGTGGAATATGCGGCAGGATACCGGATATCCGACAGTCAAAGCCATCGAAGAACGCTGTCAATTATTCCCCGCATATTCCGAAGCGATTCATGCCTATTACGAACGCTACCCGGAAACGGTCAAAGGCGAGATTGCCGGCACGGTGGCGATCCTGGGAGAGTTGCGCGAAGCCGGTTATACGCTGTGCGCGCTGAGCAACTGGTCGGCGGAGACTTTCAACCTGGTGCGTGGAAAATTCCCGTTTCTGAAATGGTTTGACGAGATGGTCATTTCCGGAGAAGTGGGGCTGGCCAAACCGGATAAAGACATCTTCATGCTGGCCGCCCAACGCGTGGGACGAGCGCCGGCGGATTGCCTGTTCATCGACGATCTGCCGGTCAATATCGAGGCAGCGAGAGAATACGGCTTCCAAACCATCCATTTCATTTCACCGCAGGAATTGCACGATGAAATGAAAAAAAGAAAAATTTTCGCATAAAAAGATACCGTGCATCGCGCGGTATCTTTTTATAAAATTGAGCATATGAAGTTGATTGTGCTGCTTATCAATATGCCGGCTGGCGAACTTCGTGCACGATTTTCTTAATGATCTCGATCAGGTTCCCGAAGATGCCCAATCCCAGGATGACGGCCAGAGCGGTGTTGGCCGTAGCGTTCCAGCGGCTCAAATCGTCGATCTGAAAAATGGTTTGAAAATAGTCCAGCATGATTAGGGGCAGCGCGCCAAGCATGAACCCGTTCAACACCATGCTGCCAGCCTTGAGAGCGATATCCCACCAGTTGGTGATCGAACTATGCCGCGTCTGCACCAAAAGCATTATATTGCGTGCCACTTCCAGGCCGGTCAATCCCAAAATCACGGGAATGAACTTGAGGTAATTATCCGTGAAGACGCGCGCCATTTGCATCTGGGTATCGGGATTCAGGATAACCGGCAAGGCTCCGCCGGTGCCGCGGATATAGGAGAAAAATGCCAGTCCCAAAACACCCAATGCGGCTTCAATTGATATTCCAACCAGGCTGAATGGTCTTTCTTCCTCCGGCAATTCCGGCAACTCATCGATTTTCAACTCTTTCAATTCTTCGATCTCTTCCAGGCGCTTGCCCTCGGTAACGCGTTCGATGATGGCGAATACGATCGTGATGGAAGCGGCCGTCGAAAGAATGCCGTCCCGGATGGCAAGCGGATACTGGGAAAGCATTTTCAGGATATCGGAAGTTGGGTTGGTAATGGATTCGATCACCAGCGACAAGAGCAGCGCACCGGTCACCACCGCGACAACAATGCGCAGCACCAGCCAGTAAACCGGAAACAGGCGCGGGCCGATCAGATAACGCTGCGGGGAATACTGGCCGGCCACCTTGCGCGGCGAGCCCATCTCTTTCAGGATGGTTTCCAGTTCTTCCCTGTTGATTTCCCGGTCTCCGGGGTAGCGTTCCTCCAGCAGGTCATAAATGTAGCTTTCTATTTCAGCGGCGATATCATCGCGTTCGCGACCGCCCAATTCACGTTTCACACCCAGTATATAGCGATTCAATAATTCAGTTGCAGATCTATTCAGTTTCATTTATTAATCTCCTTAACACTTCCTCCTGCTGCCGCCATTCGGCAGCCAGCAGCGCCAGCATCTCGCGGCCGGCGTCATTTAATCGGTAGTAGCGGCGCGGGCGCGGATCTTCCACGCGCCATTGGCTTTCCAGCAGACCTTGCTGTTCCAACCTGCGCAGCATGGGGTAGAGCGTGTCCTGGCCGATCTCGAAGCCTTGTGCATTGAGGCTGTTGATCAAAGAGTAGCCGTATTGCTCCTCCCGGAGCTGGCTCATGGCCGCAAGGACGATCGCGCCCCGGCGCATTTCCAGCTTGAGCTTTTCGAATTCATCATTCTGTTTGATGTTCATCATGACTGCATTATACTGTATAACACACAGTAATGTCAAGGGAAAATATAATTTATTCACATTATTGCACTGTATTAAAACTACTGAAATAATGTGCTTGACAAATGTAAAATATTTTCTATAATAGATTTATTCCGGTTCTTCAGTGAGGGTTGTTCTATGGGTAAAGTTTCATTAATCCGCATCGATGACCGCCTGATCCACGGGCAGGTCACCACAGCCTGGTTGAGGGTTTACGATGCCGACAAGATCATCATTGCCAACGAGCGCGTGGCCACCAGCCCGGTGTACAAGAGCATCTTCTCCGTGGCGCAAGTGCCCGGTAAAGAGATCCTGCTCCTGGCGCCCGCGGCGGCAGCAGAACACATTCAGAAATCGGACCCCAAAGAGAAATTTTTCGTGATCACGCCAACTCCTGTGGACGTGGTCACTTTGATGGATCGTGGACTGCAGGTTGAAAAAATAAATGTGGGCGGGCTGCAGGGCAGGCCGAACACGAAAAAACTGGCAAAAGTGGTGTACGCCACACCTGATGAAGAAAAAGCATTCATTGAACTTAAATCCCGCGGGGTAGAAATGGAGGTGCAGATGGTTCCAACCGATCGAATCGCGTATCTCGACCTTAAATAAACCTATAAATAATCAGGAGAAATACATTATGTGGAAAGAAGCTTTTTTGGTTGCTTTGGTAGCCGGCGGATGGTCGATTTTTCTCAAAACCATTCCCGAAATTATCGTTATTCTCTCCAAGAAAGAGAGTAAATTTGCTGCCTGGTGGATTACGATCATGCGCGGCATCGCGGACGCAGGCAGTTATGCCTACATCATCCCGGCTGCCATCACCGGTCTGGTGCTGGGCGACTTGAAGACTGGCTTATATGTCGGCGGCACTGTCCAATTGATGTTCCTGGGCGTGTTCATTGTCGGCGCGTCCATTCCCCCGAGCCCGTTTTTGGCATCGATCCTGACCACCGCTTTGATCATCCTCACCAAAGCCAATATCGGCGAAGCGCTCGCGTTGGTCGTCCCGTTGTCGGTTGCCAGCCAATTGCTCACCCTGGCCTTCATGAGCCTGAACGTCTTCTTCGTACACTGGGCTGACAGGATGGCGGAAAATGAAAACACGGTCGGCCTGGACCTGCTCAATACGTTGTGCAGCACCGGCTGGCATTTGGTCAACGTCATCCCGGCATTCCTGGGCGTGGGGTTGGGCGTGGAAGCAGCGGCAAAATTATTGTCCGTAATCCCCGATTGGCTGTCCAACGGTCTCGGCTCGACCGGCGGCATTCTGCCTGCCCTCGGCTTCGGCATGCTGCTGCTGATCATCGCTTCGAATGAAGTATGGCCGTTCTTCTTCATCGGTTTCCTGGCGGCTGCTTACATGAAGGTTAACGCTTTGGCTGGTGCCATCCTGGGTGTTTGCATGGCATTGGTCTACGTCCGCCTGAAATTCGCGAATTCTGAGAAATCCGCAAAATAGTGAAGGAGCATGAAAATGGCCGAACAAAAGAAAATTGACGAGCTCGCGTTATACGGTGCCTTTTGGCGCAACAACAACTTTGCGGGCAACTATAACTTCGAGCGTTTGATGGCGCTGGGCATGACCCAGGTCATGATCCCCATTTTCCGTTCGTTGGGATATACCGGGGATAAATTGAAGGATGGTTATAAACGCCACCTGGTGTTCTATAACACGCACCCCTATTTTGGTTCCCTGATCATGGGCGTTATGGCTGCGATGGAAGAAGCCAAAGCGAACGACAATTCAATCACCACCGAAGTCATCAACGACTTCAAAGTCGCCATGATGGGACC
>CALGUJ010000169.1 GCA_937902055.1 uncultured Pelolinea sp. | reverse complement strand
ATCCCAAGCATCGCGGGCAGCAGGTTGCTTCCGGACGGTTTGGCGTGAACGCCGCCTTATTGAATTCGTGTTGTTTGATTGAAATCAAGATAGGACAGGGAGCCAAACCCGGTGAGGGCGGCATGCTGCCGCGCGAAAAAGTCAACCCAAAAGTCGCCCAAGCACGCCATACTCCCCCTTACGTTGCACTGCTCTCACCCTCGAATAACCACGACTTGTACTCCATCGAAGACCTGGCGCAATTAATCGAAGAGTTGAAGACAGTCAACCCGTTGGCCAGAATATCCGTGAAATGTCCCTGCGTACCTGGAATCGGCGTGATCGCGGTGGGAGTTGCCAAAGCCGGCGCAGATATCATAAACCTTTCCGGTTATGATGGCGCAACCGGAGCAGCACGCAAGCACGCCATTCAGCATGTCGGTCTGCCAGCCGAAATCGGCGTGGTCCAGTCACACCGCGCATTGGTGGATGCCGGAATCCGGGACAAAGTGGAATTATGGTGTGATGGCGGCATGAAAACCGGGTTGGATGCTTTCAAAATGATCCTGCTCGGCGCCAACCGCGTAGGTTTTGCCACCATGGCAATGCTTGCTTTGGGGTGTACAGTCTGCCGGAAATGCAATCAGGGAACCTGCCATAAAGGAATCACTACTCACCTCGCCTCATGGGAAGAAGCTCAACAGTTGGGGCTGAAATCTTTTACTCCGTTGGATGAAAACGATGCAGTAAACCGCCTTGTCCGTCTGTTTACCGCAATCGGAGATGAACTCCGCCAATTAACCGCCCAAATGGGATCAGACAGACTGCAAGACCTGGTGGGCAAAGCCAACCTGATGGAGCAGTGTGCATTACAGGATAGGATCGATTTATCAGCCATGTTTGAAATGATATCTCTTCCCGACCGATTCGACAGGGAACCCGGTGTTGGACGCCTGTTGACGCGCGACCGCAATCAACTGACCCGTTCGATCAGCGAGTCCATTTTGCGCGCGGTTAACGAAGGCGATCGGGAGGTTACCTATCACGATGAAGTGATGGCGTATGACCGCGCGCTGGGTTCGCATTTATTTGGCGCTTTGGCCCGCCAGGCTATTCTTGAGCCTTCATTCGATCAACTGCATCTGCGCTTCAGCCCTTCATCTATTGGCGGTAATGGTTTCGCTGCCTGGTCAACAAACGGCACCGATGTTGTCATCGAGGGAGGCGCGCAGGATGGAGTGGCCAAAGGCGCCAGCGGCGGCCGGGTTGCGATCATGAAGGGGCTGAACCATGACGGCTTGCGAATCGATGGGAGTGTCGGAAAGAGTTTTGCCTATGGCGCTCAAAAAGGCATGTTGATCGTCCAGGGGAATGCCGATTCGCGCGCCTGCATCCGTCTTTCAGGTGCGGATGTGGTTCTTGGCGGGATGATCGTAGATCCGATTGAGGACAGGAATGGGGGTGTTGGTGCGTCGGCAAATCTCAAGGGATTCGCATGCGAATACATGACTTCCGGCCGTGTGGTTATCCTGGGAGATCCGGGGCCGTTTGCCTTTTCCGGAATGACAGGCGGTGTGGTTTATCAAATGCTGACACCCGAACTGGGATTTGATCGCCAGGTGCTTCTGAGCCGCATCAGCCGCGGAGCACATGTCAATATCTCCAAGCTTGAGCAGGAAGATTTGCCTTCCATCGGCGAACTTCTCAGTCAATATCAGACTGCATTATCACAAACCGATCAACCGGATTTGGCGGAATGGGTCAGAAGGCTATGCGAACCGCAAGCCCTGCTCTCCCGTTTTGTGAAAATTGTTCCCGAAAGCGAAGAAGGAATTTACCTTTCCTGATCTCTTTGACCCATTTAACAGCTCATTGGTAAGAATGGTTGTGTTGAAAAAGCATCGGTAGGAGATTAATCCTTACCGATGCTTTTTTTCACAAGTATTGAACTCGGATTTATTAACTTATTTAGTCAGACATAATCCAAAAAGTCTCATTCACAGGCTTGGGAGCGCCCAGTTCCAAACCTCTCATGCCCGGGGAACAACCCCCAACCTCAAGATTAAATTCACCAGGTTCGAGAGTCAATTTCCCATCGTCATTGAAAAAGGACATCATTTCCGGCGTGATGGAAAAATCCAGTGTCCGGCTCTCCCCTGCAGCGAGTGAGATCCTTTCGAATCCGATCAGGTGATGCAAAGGGACAATGGTTGAAGCTTCGATGTCGGACAGATAAATCTGAACCACTTCAGAAGCAGGTTTATCGCCGGTATTTCGCAAGCTTACCTGAAATTCTGCTTTCTCACCCAGTCTAATTTGCCGGTTCTCCATTTTCAGGTCGAAATACTCAAATTCACTGTAACTTAATCCAAAGCCAAAAGGATAAAGCGGCTCTTCCCTCATGTACTTGTATGTTCTGCCATCCATGCAATAATCGTCAAAAGCAGGCACTTGATCCAAAGATTTTGGAAAAGTTAAGGGTAATTTTCCGGAAGGCGATACGTCACCGAAAAGGATATCCGCAACCGCTCGACCGCCTTCCATCCCCGGATACCACACAAACAGGATCGCATCCACCATCTCCTCCACCTCTCCCAGGGCGATCGGGCTGCCGCCTGTTAACACCAGCACGATCTTCGTCCCGGAGATAGCCAACTCGCGAATGTAATTTATTTGGCTGTTGGGCAATGAAATTGATTTGCGGTCGCCATTTTCAGGCGACAATAACGATTCGCCTTCCTCACCCTCCAGAAAAGATGAAAAACCACCGCAGACAATTGCCAGATCGGAGGATTGCGCCATGCCTGCCGCCCAGGTTTCTTCTATTTCTCTGGGATGCTTCAGCATGGCTCCCGTGGTGTATTCCATGCCCATGCCCTCGGGCAATCTTCCGGTAATTCCTTCCAGGAAGGTGATCATCCTGTTATTAAAACCGTAATAATTGCCTAGCAGTACTTCCAGGCTGGTGGCATTCGGGCCTGTCACAAAAATCTTTTTTGTGGAAGGTTTTATCGGCAGGATGTTATTTTTATTTTTTAGCAGAACCACTGATTCAACGGCTGCCTGGTATGCCAGATTGCGATGCTTTTCACTTCCCACCACCTCAGCCGGTATTGAAGTGAATGGCACCATCTCGGGGGGATCGAACATGCCCAGTTTGAATCGCGTTAATAGCGACCGTTCCAGGGCGTGATCCATGTCCGTTTCGTTGATCAAACCTCGCCGGATCGCTTCCGGAATTTCATCAAATACGTGATCGCAGCCCAAATCGCAACCACGCTTGATCGCCAGGGCTGCGGATTCCGCTGCGTCTTTGGTTACTTTGTGATTCAGATGAAAATCGGATAATGCCCAACAATCAGAGACATAATGGCCTTTGAAATCCCATTCTTTGCGCAGAATGTCTTCGATCAACAACTTGCTGGCGCAGCATACCTCTCCCAATGTCCGGTTATACGCGCCCATTACGGCCTCAACGTTGGCATCTTGGACCAGTTTTTTGAAAGCCGGCAGATAGGTGTCGTATAGTTCCCGTTTGGTAACAACCGCATTGAAGGTATGGCGTTCTCGTTCAGGTCCGGAATGGACTGCGAAATGTTTTGCGCAAGCAGCGGATTTCAAGTATTTTGGATTATCGCCCTGTAATCCTTGAACAAATACAGCCGCCATCTCACCGGTGAGAAATGGGTCTTCGCCCCAGGTCTCCTGACCGCGTCCCCATCGAGGGTCGCGGAAAATATTGACATTAGGCGACCAGAAATTCAATCCCTGATATTGGGCGGTATATCCATTCCTTTTCAATGCTTCGTGATATTTGGCGCGCCCTTCATCGCTGATCGCGTCCGCGACTCTAAAGATAAGGTCTTTGTCCCAGGTCGCCGCCATGCCGATTGCTTGTGGAAAAACTGAAGCGCGCCCGTTGCGCGCAACTCCGTGCAGCGCCTCGCTCCAATAATTATAGGCGGGGATGTTCAAGCGCGGGATTCCCCTGGCTGTGTGGTTCATTAACCCTACCTTCTCATCCAGCGTCAGCCGGCTGACAAGATCTTTTACTCTATCTTCGAAAGGAAGCGAGATATCCAGGTATGCTGGATTTTCAGGACTGATATTTCCGTTCATACGAACTCCTCAATAATCTCCTAACCGATCACCAGTTCCGATCCCGGTTGGAGTCTCAGTAGAATTAATAAATCCAATTACAGGTGATTGCTGAGGTTTAAACTACCCTTTGATAGCACCTGCAGTCAAGCCTGAAACGATTTGGCGCTCCGCAAT
>CALGUJ010000168.1 GCA_937902055.1 uncultured Pelolinea sp. | reverse complement strand
CAACCAACACCTTGCGCTACAAACCCAAGGGAGGCTATTACGGGACGGATACTTTCACCTATGAGATCCGCGATAATCAGGATCCGGAGAAGACTGCCAGCGCAAACGTGACAGTGAAGGTCAGTAAGGTCGAAAAAGATGAATCCGCTCCCGGCCTGGATTGGGATGATTGGTTCAGCGGTACGCAGTATTACGGAACAAATAAAACCGGCGGTAACGGCAGCGGCAGCAACGATGGAGGCAGCAATTCGTTGCTTCTGGAAGATCATCCGTTCACCGCCAGCGTCGGCATTCAGGGAAGTTCCTACATGCTCGACCCGAACCACATGCCCGCCAACGGCACGGTGGAGCTGAGCGCCCAGACCGGAGAATTTACCTATACTCCGGATGCGGATTACAACGGACCGGACAGTTTCACCATTCTGGTGCAACAGGGCAGCAGGATCCTCTCACAGGACATTGAATTGACCTATACTCCTGTGAACGACACGCCCAGAGGATCGGATCTGCAATTGACCAGTTTGAATGGCGAGATTGTGGGTGCCGCGCTGCCGATCGGCGACGTGGATGTGTACTTGAACGGTGACCACCTAACGTATAGCCTGTTCAGCCATGCGCTCCACGGCGAGGTAAATTTGAATCCGGACACGGGGGAATTCACCTTCATCCCCAACACAGGATTTACCGGGATCGACCATTTCACCGTGCGCGTCCAGGACAGCGCGGGTCTCTATAAAGACTGCCAGGTTACCGTATGCGTCCATGGCGAGGGACAAAAGGCCGATCAATCGGTTTACCCGAAATCGCGGCATTGGGGCGGCTTCCCGTGGATATTCGCAGGGTTATTCTTCCTTATCATCATCATCCTGATCTACAACGTGAAGATCACCTACTGGACCATCCAGGCGGATGGTTCGCGGAAAAAAGAAGTAAAGCGGTACAGCGTCTGGACAGGCAAAAAGGATGAAGTCGTCCTCGAATTGAAACGAGAAAAAGAATTTCCTTCGGATACAGAAGTGACGCTGTTGAGAAGTTTTGTAATGAGATTCAAGGGGAAGACTCTGAAGATCGTGCGCAACGGGCTGGTGATAAAAACCCTTGAGGTGGAAGCCAACAAGAACGGGAAACTGGTGGTCCGGCTTTAGGAGTGGTGAAAAGATAGGGTTTTCGCAGATCAATTGTCACTGGCGGCACCAATCGATTGACATCTTTTAGGCTTGTTGTATAATTGTTTCGTTCGAAAAATTTGCCGGGAGGCTCATATTAGAGAACTCTTCCAAAACTGATTTACTCAATGCTTATTAACTCGATTGATGTGTAAATCAGTCGAGTTTTTTTATGAATCCCGGTACCCTTCAGAAAGAAGGGAGGTGATTAGCAAGTGACAAGTGTAGTATTACGACCGAACGAATCGCAAGATCAGTTACTACGACGCTTTCGCAAGAAAGTGGTAAGGTCTGGTATCCTGAGCACCGTACGCAAGAAACGCTGGTTCATCTCCAAGAGTGAGACGCGCCGCATGGAAGAAAAGAAATCCGCGCGCAGGTTGAAACGCCGTCAGTACATTAAACCTGACCGGTAGAAATAGCCTGTTCAGGACCAGAAAGGAGTCTTATGGGAAAAGAGGATAAGATCCAGGTAGATGGTACTGTGGTCGAAGCGTTGCCCGGTACACAGTTCCGCGTCAAACTGGATAACGGCCATGAAGTTTTGGCATATTTGTCCGGCAAGATGCGCCGCTATTATATCCGCATTTTATTGGGTGACCGCGTGAGAATGGAAATGTCACCCTATGATCTTTCCCGCGCGAGAATCACCTATCGGCAAAAGAAACTTCGCACTCCTGGCGCCGAAGAGGAAGCAGAAGAATGAAATCAATCCCCGGATTATCCCGGGGATTTTATTTTTAATTAGTGCTTTTCAGCGTTCACATGCCCTCACCCCCGGCCCTCTCTCTGATGAAGCATTCATGCGAGGTCCGGCGGATATTCAGGGAGAGGGGAGAAAATTGTTATTCCGATCGCTAAAAGCGATCATCGAACAGCCGCAGGGCTTTCATGTAGTTGGCGCGTTCAAATACGGCCGGACTGGCGACATTTTTCTGGCTGAGGATGCCGCGGATTTCACTGGCAGAAGCATAATCATGTTTCATGATCCACTGCTCGAATTCCTGCAGCATCTCCGCGGCGCGCGGGATGCCCCTGGCGACCATTTCGGATGCCACCATGACCACCGAGGCGCCTGCCATAATGGCTTTGACCATATCCCTGCCGTTATGAACCCCGCTGCTGAGCGCCAGGTCAAGCGGGAGGCGCCCATGGGAAATGGCGATCCAGCGCAGCGGCAGGAGCAGGTCGGAGGAGGTGCTCAATTCCAAATACGGCTGGACTTCGAGATTTTCTATGTCCAGATCAGGTTGGTAGAAACGGTTGAATAGCACCGCGCCCTGAACGCCGGCCTGGGAAATCTTTTGCAGGAAATTGGGCAGGCTGGTGAAGAACGGACTTAACTTTACCGCCAGCGGGATTTGGATCTGTGCGCGAATGGCGCTGATCACATCCAGATAGGCATGCTCAAGACTTTGGCAGTCAATTTGAGCATCGGAGGCGACGTAGTAGAGGTTCAATTCCAGCGCGTCCGCGCCGGCTTCTTCGATCTGACGCGCGTACTTGATCCAGCCGCCGGTGGAGACGCCATTGAGACTGCCGATCACCGGAATGGATACGCTCTTTTTTGCTTCGCGGATGAGGTCGAGGTATTTCTCGGCTTGCAGGGTGTAATTATTCAAGTCGGGAAAATACGTGATCGCTTCGGGAAACGACTCGGTGCCGCGGTTCAGGAAATAGTTCAATTCAATGCTCTCGTGATCGACTTCTTCTTCGAATAATGAATAGAGCACCACCGCGCCCAAACCGGCATCTTCCATCTTACGGATGTTTTCCAGTTTTTTGGAAAGCACCGAAGCTGATGCCACCAACGGGCTTTTCAAATTGAGCCCCAGGTAGGTTGCATTCAGGTCAATCATATTTTCTCCTTGTATAGATAAAAAAACATGCGAATGCTGCTGCATTCGCATGTTTTCATCTTTATTCGGCCGCTTCAGGCTTGCTGTAATCCATCGCGGCTTGCTGGCTGTATTTGCGCCAGACATCCTTGACGTCCTGCTGCGATTGCTTGAGCAGCATCTCCGCGCGTTCCTCGTTGGCTTGCACCAGCATGCGGAAGCGGGTTTCGTTATAGGCGAAGTCTTTCACCGGGATGCTGGGTTCCTTGTAATCCAACTGCAGCGGGTTCTTTCCCTGCTCGATCAGTTCAGGATTGAAACGGTAGAGCGGCCACATGCCGGATTTGACTGCCAGGTCTTGCTGCACCAGGCCGGTTTTCATATCGATACCGTGATTGATGCAGTGGCTGTAGGCAATGATCAACGAAGGACCATCGTAGGCATCCGCTTCGCGGAAGGCGCGCAGGGTTTGCATGTCGCTAGCGCCCATGGCTACCTGGGCGGTATAGATATAGCCGTAGGTCATGGAAATCATGCCCAGGTCTTTGCGGGGCAGGCCTTTACCGTTGGCGGAGAATTTACCGACCGCTCCCAGGGGAGTGGCTTTGGAGGATTGACCGCCGGTGTTGGAATACAAGCCGGTATCGAGCACCAGGATATTCACGTTGCGGCCGGTGGCCAAAACGTGATCCAGGCCGCCATAACCGATATCGTAAGCCCAACCGTCGCCGCCGATGATCCAGACGGATTTGCGCACCAGTTTATCGGCCACGCCGAGCAGCTGTTTGGCTTCCGAACTCTTCATACCGCTGAGTTTCTTTTTCAGGACTTCCACGCGTTCGCGCTGGGCATGGATGCCGGCGTCGTTGTTTTGTCCGGCGTTGAGCAGCTCGTCCACAAGCTGGCCGCCCAAGTCCGCGGACATGCGCTTGAGCAGTTCGCGCGCGTATTCATTCTGCTTGTCGATGGTCAGGCGCATACCCAGGCCAAATTCCGCATTATCTTCGAACAGCGAGTTCGACCAGACAGGGCCGCGGCCTTCATTGTTGAAGGTGTAGGGTGTAGTGGGCATATTGCCGCCGTAGATGGAGGAGCAACCGGTGGCGTTGGCAATGACGGTATGATCGCCGAAGAGCTGGGTGAGCAGTTTGACGTAAGGCGTTTCGCCGCAGCCGGCGCAAGCGCCCGAGAACTCGAACAAGGGGCGCAACAATTGCGAATTCTTGACCGTGTTCGGTTCGAAAGCCGTGCGGTCGGGATCGGGCAGGTTGAAGAAGAATTCCCAGTTCTTGCTTTCCGATTCACGCAAAGCCGGTTGGGGAGCCATGTTGATGGCTTTGCGGGAAGGATCGGCTTTATCCTTGGCGGGGCAGTTCTGCACGCACAAGCTGCAGCCGGTGCAATCTTCCGGAGAAACCTGAACGGTGAACTTGGCGCCGGGGAATTCCTTGAATTTGGCATCCACCGATTTGAAGGTGGGCGGGGCGTCTTTGAGCAGCGCGGCATCGTAGACCTTGGTGCGGATGACCGCATGCGGGCAGACGAAGGCGCATTTGCCGCATTGGATGCAGACTTCCGGATTCCAGACCGGGATTTCCAGGGCAATGTTGCGTTTTTCCCACTGGGTGGTTCCGGAAGGATAGGTGCCGTCCACCGGCATTTTGCTGACCGGAATATCGTCGCCGTCCTTGGAGATCATGGCGCCTAAAACTTCTTTGACGAAAGCAGGAGCGTTGGCCGGAACTGCCGCGCGGCGCGAGGTTTTGCTGTCGGCAGCGGCGGGAACTTTCACTTCAAAGAGATTGGCAAGCGAGGAATCCACCGCGGCATAGTTTTGGTTGACGACTTTTTCACCACGTTTGCCGTAGGTCTTCTTGATGTATTTCTTGATCTCGGCGATGGCTTCATCTTTGGGCAGCACGTTGCTGATGGCGAAGAAGCAGGTCTGCATGATAGTGTTGATGCGGCCGCCCATGCCGGCTTTGTTGGCGACTTCGTAAGCATCGATAATGTAGAACTTCAATTTTTTGTCGATGATGGCTTTTTGCACTTCAAGCGGCAAGTTTTCCCAGACTTTATCGGGGCCGTAGATGCTATTCAGCAGGAAAATACCACCCGGCTTGACGTACTTGAGCATGTCGACCTGTTCCAGGAAGGTGAATTGATGGCAGGCCACAAAATTGGCGTCGTTGTTGCCGATCACGTATGGGGCGCGGATGGGTTTGGGGCCGAAGCGCAGGTGCGAGATGGTCATGGCGCCGGATTTCTTGGAGTCGTAAACGAAGTAACCCTGCGAGAAGTTGCCGGTTTCTTCGCCGATGATCTTGGTGGAGTTTTTGTTGGCGCCGACGGTGCCGTCGGAACCGAGGCCGAAGAATACGCAGCGAATGGTTTCATCGCCCTCAATCGAGAATTCAGGGTCGACAACCAGGCTGGTGTGCGTGACGTCGTCGTTGATGCCGACCGTGAAAGAATTCTTGGGTTGATCTTTCTTCAATTCGTCGAAGACAGCCTTGACCATGGCCGGGTTGAATTCCTTGGAGGATAAGCCATAGCGTCCGCCGATAACAAGCGGCTGGCCGCTAAACGGCGCGCTGCCTTTCTTGACAGCATCCAGGATGGCGGAAGCCACATCCTTGTAGAGTGGCTCGCCATCCGCGCCGGGTTCCTTGGTGCGGTCCAGGACGGCAATGGCCTTGACAGTCTTGGGCAGGGCGCTCAACAGGTTGGCAGGGATGAAGGGGCGGAAGAGGTGAACCGTCACCACGCCGACCTTTTCGCCGTTGGCATTGAGGAATTTCGCGGTTTCTTCAACGGTCTCGGAGCCGGAAGCCATGATCACAATCACGCGCTCCGCGTCGGCGGCGCCGGCATAATCGAACAGGTGATACTGGCGGCCGGTCAGCTTGGCGAATTTATCCATTTCCTGCTGGGTGATCTCAGCGCATTCATCGTAGAAAGGATTGACGGTCTCGCGGCCCTGGAAATAGGTGTCGGGATTCTGCGCGGTGCCGCGGATGGCGGGTTTATCGGGGTTCAAAGCGCGCTCGCGGTGGGCAGCGATGGCATCCTCATCCATCATTTCGCGCATCGCTTCTTCGTCGAGGAGTTCCAGCTTGTTCACTTCATGGGAAGTGCGGAAACCATCAAAGAAATGCAGGAAAGGCACACGCGATTTCAGGGTGGCAGATTGCGCGATCAGCGCCATGTCGTGCGCTTCCTGAACAGAGCAGGAAGCCAGCATGGCGA
>CALGUJ010000167.1 GCA_937902055.1 uncultured Pelolinea sp. | reverse complement strand
CGCTCTCTGCCACAGCTCCGTTTGTCGCTGTGAACCCCAATGAATTCCCCGCGGATGCCATTGTTCAATTCCCCGAAAAACTGGATGGAATTGGCCGCTACAAGATGGTTTCACACGTCCCCGGCGAGCAAATGGTTCTGGAAGCCAACGACCTCTATGCGGGTGACGATCCCGCCATCATCAAGACGGTCATTGTCAAGTACTTTGCTGATCCCACCACCATGGCCAACGCCGTGGAAAAGGGCGAGATCGACGTTGCCTGGCGCACGCTCGGTCCGGTGGAGTCCACCAGACTCCAGTCGGTTGAAGGTTTGACCGTGCAGAAGATCGATGCGCCCACACTGCGCTACCTGGTCTTCAACCACACTTACGGTATGACCGCTGAGTAAAAGGGAAAAAAGATTGATGAGGGTTAGCAATAACCCTCATCAATTAATGCTCGTTCTGCAATTATTCTATTAATTTTTAGAAATTTGGTTTTGGAGTTCGACCGTCATGTCATCTTCTTTTCGAAATTTTTTAATCACGCGCCTGCTGCTGACCATACCGATGATCCTCATCCTGGTCAGTCTGGTTTTTTTCGTAATGCGCGTGCTCCCCGGTGATCCGATCCGTTCCCAACTCGGACCGCGCGTCAGCGAGGAACAAGCGGACAAAATCCGCGAACGCCTGGGTTTGAATGAACCCATCATGGTCCAGTACGTGACTTACCTGAAGGATATTGTTACCTTCAATTTCGGCAATGCCCTCACCCAGGGCGAGCGCCCTATTCGCGATGAGTTGGGCGAACGCCTGCCGGCTACCCTTGAATTATCGATCCCCGCCATGATCTTCACCAGCGTTTTTGGCATCGGTCTTGGCGCGTATGCCTCCAAGTATCGTAAAAAACCGGTTGATTACGGCATCCGCCTGTTCAGTATCTTTATTTATTCAATCCCGATTTTCTTCCTGGGTCTTATCTTTCAGATCATTTTCGGAGTTCGCCTGAATTGGCTGCCCCTGTCGGGCAGGATGGATTCAATGATCCTGACCACTTTTAACTCGGTCACCAATTTTTACGTGCTCGATTCCATTCTCACCGGCAACTGGCCGGCGTTTTGGTCGGCAATTTCGCATTTGATCATGCCGACAATCACCCTTGGCCTGGCGTTGACCGGCACCTTCATCCGCCTGACGCGCATCAACATGATTGAAATGCTGCGCACCGATTTCATTGCTGCCGGCCGCGCGCGCGGCATCCCGGAAAAAACGTTGGTTTACACGCATGCCCTGCGCAACACACTTATTCCCATTCTGACCCTGATCGGTTTGCAAATGGCAATTCTGATCGCAGGCGCTGTTTTAACAGAAACCACCTTTTCTTGGCCGGGAATCGGCCGCTACTTGGTGGAAAGGATTTCTCTGCGCGATTACACGGCGGTGCAAAGCACCATTGCTGTGTTTGCTTTCTTTGTCGGTATCATCTCTTTAATTATGGATCTGATGAATGCTCTGGTAGATCCGCGTATACGGTACTAATAATATGGAAAAAATGGATAGAACGAACGAAGTGGTCAGCGATGCGGTGCCTGCCTGGCAGCTTGAGCTGGATAAAGTTGGATTTGTGCGCAAGCTTTTCCTGGCGCGCAAGTGGTATGGCGGTGATTGGTGGTTTGTGCTGATCAGTGCTATTTTGCTGTTATTCATCATTATTCTGGGAGTTTTTCCCCAATGGTTCGCGCCCTACGATCCAAAGGAGGAAGTGGGGCCCTCATTGTTGGGCCCTGGTGAGAAAGCCCCCGGACTGATGGTACTGGTGAAAACCAATTCTGCCGCGGAAACCTTCGCGGATGTAGCCGGCAAGACCAACAAGGTTGGTTATCTGATGGGCAGTGCTGCCACCCAGACCATCCGCGATGCTATCAGCAAGCTCAACGAAGCTGCGCAAGAGGAAGGCAAGGGGAACCTATATCAACCGCGCAGCACCCGTTACGAGACCATTGAAGAAGGCTTGAATGGATTAAAAACCGGCGAAGTGGATAGTTTTGTGGCTTCCCAGGAAGAATTGGGCGAAATTGCTGTCGAGAGTTCTGGTTTCAAAGTATTGGAAGAATTAAGCGGTAGCAAGGCGTCCTCTTTTGTGATGGGTACCAACCAGATTGGGCAAGACATCCTCAGCCGAATCATTTGGGGTACGCGTATTGCCCTGATCGTTGGCTTGGTTTCGGCGATTATCTCGTTTGTGATTGGCGTCCCCCTTGGACTGATCAGCGGTTTCATCGGCGGTCCTTTTGATCGTATTCTGACACTTGTCATGGACAGCCTCTATACATTCCCCGGCCTGATCCTGGCCATTGCCATCGCTGCCGTCCTGGGTGCGGGTATCAGTAATATTATCGTAGCAATTTCCGTCCTGTATATTCCTACCTATTTCAGGATCGTGCGCGGGCAGACGCTTTCCGTGAAGAATGAACTCTATGTGGAAGCTGCTCGCAGCCTGGGCACCCGCCCCGTTGAAATCCTGTTCAAGTACATCTTCCCGAATGTGCTGCCCTCGGTGACCATTATTTTCTCGGTCAACGTGGCCGATGCCATCCTGACCGAAGCCGGCTTGAGTTTCATCGGACTGGGTCTGCCGCCCGACACTCCCGATTGGGGTATCGATCTGGCGCGCGGACAGGATTACTTGCGCCGCGCCTGGTGGCTGATCACTTTCCCGGGTTTGATGGTAACCCTGGTTACCCTGTCATTCAGTATGCTGGGCGAGAGTCTTTCTGAAATTCTCAATCCCCGCCTGGCGGAGTTGTAAAAATGGAACGCGAATTATTGGCAAGTATTCAGGATTTGTCGGTCACCTACCACACCCGGATCGGCCCGGTCAGCGCTGTGGACCACATCTCCTTTGATATCTACAAAGGCGAGATTTTAGGCTTGGTGGGTGAGAGTGGCTGCGGTAAGAGCACCCTGGGGAAGGCCTTGCTGCGCATGATCGATCCGCCGGGTGAGATTTCCAGCGGACATATCCTTTTCGACAAGGAAGATGTCATGCAGTATGACGACGACCGCATGCGCGATTTCCGCGGACGGCGGGCCAGCATGATCTTCCAGGACCCCATGACCTCCCTCAATCCCATGCAGCGCGTGGATGATCATCTGATTGAGGCTATTCAGGTGCATGAGCCGAAAACCGCAGCGAAAGACGCTCTGAAACGCTCCAGCACCATGATCAATCGGCTGGGTATTGGTTTGAATCGCTTGGGGAGTTACCCCCACCAGCTTTCCGGTGGTATGCGCCAGCGTGTGATGACCGGCATCGGACTGGTGCTGAACGCCGAGTTGATCATCGCGGATGAAGCTACCACTTCCCTGGATGTGATTGTGGAAGCCAAGTTGGCTGACCAACTGCGCGAGATCCGCAGCGAATACGGCGTTTCGCTGCTGATGATCACCCACAATATCGCACTGGTGGCCGAGATGGCCGATCGCATTGCGGTCATGTATGCCGGGCATATCGTGGAAATTGGCGATGTTTATGAAGTATTCGAAAAACCGCTTCATCCTTACACCCAAGGCTTGTTGGGTTCAGTGCCCAGTATTCAATTGAATGATCGCAATGAATTGTTCAAAATGCCGGGCGAACCGCCTAATTTGACTCATCCCCCGGCGGGCTGCCGCTTCCACCCCCGCTGCCGGCATGCCATGCCGATTTGCAGCCGGTTGGAACCGGCCCTTGTCAAGCAGCCTTCCGGCCGGGCGGTGCATTGCTGGTTGTACCAGGATCATCCTGACAAGAAAGTAAAACGATAAAGGTTTGAGCAGATGACTTTAGGAAATCAAAAAACCGGAACGCAGGCTGAACCGCTGCTTGTTCTGGAAAATGTAAAGAAATATTACCCCGTCCAAAAGAACATCATTGACCAGGTTTTTGCCGGCCATATCGATTACGTTCGCGCGGTGGACGATGTCTCCCTATTCATCCGCCGCGGTGAAGCGCTTGGCTTGGCCGGTGAAAGCGGCAGCGGTAAAACAACCATCGGCCGCCTGGCAATTGGCCTTGAAAAATTGACCAGCGGCAAAGCGGTTTTCGATGGGCAGGACCTGTCGAAACTTACCGCTGAAGAATTGCGCAAATTGCGCAAACGCATGCAGGTCATCTTTCAGGATCCCATGGCATCGCTCAACCCGCGCATGACACTCGGTAATGCCATCAAACAAGGACTCCGTATTCACTTTCCCGAGCAGGCTGCCCAGCACCGCGACATGGTGCTCTCCATGTACGAAAAGGTCGGCCTTACCCCTCCATTATTTTTTTATGATAAATTTCCGCATCAAATTTCGGGCGGTCAGCGCCAGCGTGTAGTCATCGCGCGCGCGCTTATCACCCGTCCGGATTTGGTCTTGGCTGATGAACCGGTTGCCATGGCCGATGTCAGCGTTCGTGCGCTGCTGCTGGACTTGATGATCAACCTGAAAAATGAGT
>CALGUJ010000166.1 GCA_937902055.1 uncultured Pelolinea sp. | reverse complement strand
TACTTGTTTTGTAATATCGGAGATAAAACAGCCGATACCAATCTGATCGCCTAATGACACCGGGAATTTGCGGGCTTCAAAAAATTGACCTTGAACCTGCTCATATTCGATAACCAGCGCATTTTTTTCCAGAGCTTTTTGATCAGATAATCTACAAGCCTTGGCTCCCTCCTCTGGCAGTAAATCAAAATCAGTTTTTCCGATAATCTCTTTCTCTGAACGATTAAAAAATTGTTGTGCTGCAAGGTTAACCATTACATGCCTGAAATCCTTGTCCTTTAAGAGCACAATATCTTGCGTGGCATTGATTAAACTACGTAACTTGGTTTCGCTTTCACGAAAAGCCGATAATGCAATTCTTCGGTCAACGATTTTCCAGACAGAATCCATCAAGAGGGATAACTGCAGAGCATCGGATTCATCGTAATCCGTTTCTTTATTCGCAACACCAATTACCGCGACAATCTTGCCGTTATCAAAAATGGGTACGGTTAAGAATTTTTTCAGCCGGGCATGCCCCTCAGGATATCCTTTTTTGAACGGGTTTGGGTTATTAAAATCATTTTCGATGATTGTCTTGCGCTGGCGGACAGCTTCTCCCCATAATCCGGTTTTTTCCAATTGGTAGGTTGTTTGGGGATTTTGAATCGAACACTCTTTCATTACTTCTTTTGACCAGGTGTTCAAAGTGAATTGTTGTTCATCCTCGTTGTAAAAATAAATATAACCCAGTTTACTGCGCGTCAGTTCGATGGCTTCATTAAGCGCGTAATCAAGGAATTGCTGGTTATCTTCAGTATTGTATTGAAGGATGTTCACCAAATGACGCATCCGTTCCATGACTTGCCGATGGGTTGCTACTGAAGAACCGTCGATTCTTTTTTTCATACCATTACCTATAAAAATACGGAAAAGTTTAGAAAGACTATTTCGGACACATTCATTGAGCAAATTCTCATTAATAATTATACAAAATTACATAAACATACGATTACTATTTTTAGATTTTATATATCTGCCTGATAAAAAAAGAGTCATTCAAAAGGAACTTGAATGACTCTTTGATCAGCACAAGAAATATTATTTAAATCGTTGTCTTTTCAGTTCAACCATCAGCCGATCCTGGCTCTGGCGCAGGCGATTGATCATTTCGGCAATCAAAGCGACCAGGAAGATCAGCATGCCAAAAATGATGAATCCCAAACCAATAAAACCGGCGGATTTATATGGTGTGAACGAACCGTTGACCAGGTAAAAAATAAAGAGAAAGATTTCGAATGCGAGGCCTATGATAAAGAAAATTGACCCCAGCATTCCAAATACCCGCAGGGGACGATAATCCAGCAACACGCGCAATATAATCTTGCTGGTTTTGGATGCATATCTGGAGATAGAGCCGGCGACCCGCGACTTGCGGTCGGGAAAATAGCGGATACTGATGGGCATTTCCATCACCCGCAATCCTTGATATACCAGTGAAAGAATGCTTTCGTGGGTGTAAGTGAATTTTTCAAAAACATTCAGCCGCAGCAAAGCTTCGCGGTTATAGGCGCGAAAACCACACGAGACATCCTGGAATTTTTGCCCGCTGATGGAGCTGACCAGGGCGGCTACCATCCTGTTGCCCCTGAATTTGATTGGGGGCATATATTCAGGCCTGCCTTGGGTAACGCGATTCCCGACCACCATATCCGCCCGGTTATCCAGCAGAGGTTGAATCAACATGGGAATTTCCGCCGGATCGAATTGACCATCGGCATCGATCCCAACCAAAATGGCATAATCATTTTCCCATGCAAATTGCACGGCTGACTGGAAAGCCATGCCGACGCCTTGATTGCGGCCGTGGCTGATCACGTGCGCCCCGGCGGAGATAGCCACTCCGGCAGTGTTATCCGAACTGCCGTCGTCAATTACCAGGCTATCTACCGAATGAATACCATCGATCGATTTCGGAATCTGGCGAATCACGTGTTCGATGTGGCTCTCTTCATTCAATGCCGGTATATACACCAGAAGTTTTATCGCTTTTCCCATTTTATGCCTGCCTGATTTCACGACTCATATTCTATTTCCCGTTCCCTTTGGCTTAAGCTTTACGGATGTCACTAAGTTGCTATTCGTTTATTGAAAATAATGCAATTTTTCGATTGCTGCTTTCAAAAACCAGTTGCCAGTTATCCGGGGGTTCGGCCAGGTATTCCGGTACATGATACAGTTCCGGGACCATAAAATCACGGTCAACGATGATCATCCCTTCATCGATTTCCTCGGCTCGCAGATAGAGGTCGTCGGTGTTGATGTATTTGAATTTCCCATGCCAGATTAGTCTCCCAAATGGATTGTGGATGTACATGGGCAGGATGCGTTCAAAAGCCCGTTTGTTGTCGCGATCGATCCAAATGATTCCCTGCGGGTAGTCGTGGGTTTCAAGGTATTCGCGCAGTTCAAGGTAGTGGCTTTTACCGTTGCGGATGAAGTCCGGATCGGATTGTATGGTCAAGATGCCGCGTCCGGTGACCGCGATCAGAATGCCGGTCATCAGGATTGGGATAAAGAGCCTTTCTGCGGTTTTAATCGGCTTGATCTGCGTGATCAGCCAGGTGCTCAACCGGTCCAGCAGTGCTGCTCCGGCGATCACCAGCGGGGGAAGTATCGGCACCCAGTAGCGGAATTTGTGCAAGCGCAGAAGAACAATACCTTCCCAATTAAAGATCACCGGCAGCAGACCGGCAACCGTGAATAATACGTAGATCAGCAAGATCCAACCGAGAAGGAAAAAGAAGCGCTTTTCTTTATTAAAAACGCCGATAATGCAGTTAACGATCCCCAGCCCCATTAGAACAAGGATGCCCTCACCGCCGGCTTTGATGACCAACAACGCGAAATAATTGACAATCCGGTAAACGTCTTTTTGTATCTCACCGGTTGTCTCACGCGGATTGGCTGCCAGGAAACGAATAAAGGGATTATGGTAATACAAGATTCCAATAGCAACTTCCAGAGTGTACATTGCCAGCATGGCGAGCGCTACCGGTAGTAAATGTTTATATGGAATTTTCAGGATCCAGAATGCCGCGGGAATCAATAAAAACAGGATTGCCAGATATTCCTTGATCAGATATGACCATCCGAATAATAAACCTGCCATGATCAACATCAAGCGGCTTTGCCGTGATGCATAATCCCGCTTGATTGACGGATTGCCAAAGTACGTGAACAGTAAAGCAAAAGCGGCTGCGGAGACTGCTGTGGCAGGAACATCCGGCAGCAAATGACCGGCATCCAGTATCAAGTTGGGGAAAAAAATGGTCCAAAGGGCAGCGAAGATACCGACCCGCTTGGTGAAAAGACTTTTGGCGATCAGATAGATACTCGCAGCTAACAGAGCGTAACTGAGCAGGGGGAATGCGTAATATGCCACTTCGGAAGTGCCGAAAATGCGGTATAAAATTGCAACCGGCAACTCCAGTCCGATGCGCATGCTGCCGATGTTGGGATTGGAGGGAAGGCGCGGCAGCCGCAAAGCTGTGACGTAGTATTCCATTTGGTCGCTGAGAATGGGCGGGTTCAGAAAAAACAACTGCACAGCCAATGCCAGAATTGCGATCAAAATAATGATTGCCAGGTCGGACTTGAAGAATTTTCGCATGGGTTTAATCATAACAGATTCAGGCGATTACACGTGAAAAAGGCCTGCTTGCTGCCTGAAAATTTACTTTCGGTTTTTTTTCACAATGACGTCAAGACCGAAGAGCGCCAGCATGATCAACCCGATCGGGATTGCCGACCCCAGCAGGCACAGAAAGCCCAGCAAGGCTGCCTGACGGCCGTAGACAAGCCAGATCAACCCTAAACCCAGGGTGAATAACAGGATGAAAAACCACAGGATCAGGCGGAATTTGGTCTGGGTCTGGTATTTTCTCAAGTCAACCGGCATAAAGACTCCTTATCTATTCTTTTATCGGTGGTTTGTAGAAAGCCACGCACAATAACAGAAAACCTGCCAGGACAGCGCAATACTGATAACGGAAATTCTGCACCCGGTTGAATAACAAAAGGAAAGCGGACTGACCAAAAATCGGGGCAATCGACAGCAGCCATCGCGGATTTCTGAAGCGCAAGCAAAGAATTATTGCGCAGACAAGCGATAAATATAAAAACCAGGCAGGCCGCCAAAAAAGAATCGATAGCAGCGGAATAGAATCCAGAGAATTTATAAAGGCGGAAACAGGTTCAATCAATGTTGGCAGAAATGAATTCTCCTGATATTGCGGGAAATAACTGCCGGTCCAGAAATATTTTCCTTTCAGGAATTCGAGCTGCGGATGCTGGATTTCACAACCATCAACCGGATTCCAGATCAAATCACTGGCGCAAAGCATATGCCTGAATTCCAGCGAAGGATTTCTTGAAAATAATGAAAGTTCCAACTGGCGGTTATAGTCTGAATTGGCATGAAAAGCATCTCGATCAAAATTTGAATTCAGCCACATGGCCGTGTTGGTGCAGCAGGAGTACTTCCATTCCTCAAGCGGCAGAAGGCTATCCAGGTAGGTGGATTCCTCAACTGTGAGCGTTGTGCCGGCCGCCACATGCGCGCTGATGTGATGAAGCAGAATGTTATCCACCTGGCCTTCGGTTTCCTGAGTGACGTTCAAAGCTTTTGAAAGCGGTTCGCTGGTTGTAAACCAGGCGCTGATCACGAACATGATAACCAGACTGGTTCGCAGCCAGTATTTCGGATAGCAGATAAAAACACAAATCAAAAATAAGGCGACTGCCGGAATGCCGTTATAGCGGAACAGGACTGCGATTGAAGCGCAGAGTGCAAGCAGGAACAGGTTTACGGAATTGCGCAACCATTCGCCTTTCGTCAGTACAATCCTGACAGCAAAATAAGTCAATGCCAGTAAGGCGATACTATAGGGAATATCATTGGTGAGGGTGATCACCGAGAGTATATTGGCCGGCCATAACGCAATCAACCAGGTAAAGAGCAAAAGCAAGGTGCGCGGGACGCCGTTTCTCTGTAAGAAGATGAATGCTTTTCCGTACACCAGGGCCAGGGCAGCTATTTGCATCAGGAGAATGGATGAAGCTGAAGCCAGGAAGCGGATGCTGAACGCGGTCAACAGGGTATATGCCAATGGATGCCAGTCGGATGGATGGCCTTGCAGCAATTCATCCACGGCTATGATGTTCACAGTGCCGATGATGCCGGGATA
>CALGUJ010000165.1 GCA_937902055.1 uncultured Pelolinea sp. | reverse complement strand
CTTTAAGCAATCTTTCATATCAAGCAGTTATCTTTTTTTAATAGAATGCCAATTGAAATCGTATAAAAAAAGTGCTTTAATGAATCTACTCGCGATTAATATATTGAAAATATCGAAATGAGTAATCGAAGGGAGGTGATTTTTGAAAAAGTTTGTGCATTTGGTTTAAGAATGTGTCAAGAGACTTTTTCAGAAGGAGAAGATTATGACTAAAAAGCTGTTTTCACTGATGAGCATGATGTTCATTGTTGCCTTTGTATTGGGGGCTTGTGCAACCTCAGGAGGTTCCGCCCAGGGCGGAGGAGAAGTCTACTACCTGAATTTCAAACCCGAAGTATCGGAAATCTATACAAAAATAGCCGAAGCCTATCTGAAAGAAACCGGCGTCACCTTGAAAGTTGTAACGGCTGCCTCGGGAACATATGAGCAAACGCTGAAATCGGAAATTGCCAAGGCGGATGCACCAGTGTTGTTCCAAATCACGGGCCGCGCGGTTACGCGAATTGGGTGGATTACTGCGCTGACCTGAAAGATACCGAACTGTATCAGCATCTGTCCGATAAATCGTTGGCGGTTACAGTTGACGGTGGGGTGTATGGCATTCCATACGTGGTTGAAGGCTATGGCATCATCTACAACAATGCGATCATGACAAAATACTTCGCATTGGATGGCGCCAAAGCAAAATCCATGGATGAAATCAACAATTTCGCGACGCTTAAAGCTGTTGTCGAAGATATGACTGCCAAGAAAGACCAGTTGGGGATCAAGGGAGTATTCTCATCCACTTCCTTAAAACCCGGCGAGGATTGGCGCTGGCAGACTCACCTGGCCAATGTCCCGATTTTCTACGAGATCCGGGATAACAACCTCGACATCAAGAATCCGGACAATTTCCTGGAAACTAAATTCCAATATTCGGATAACTTCAAGAATATCTTTGATCTCTACATCAATAACTCGGTCACCGCGCCAACGCTGCTTGGCAGCAAGAGCGTGGATGATTCCATGGCTGAATTTGCCCTGGGTGAATCTGCCATGGTTCAGAACGGCAACTGGGCTTGGGGTCAGATCTCGGGTGTTGAGGGCAACATGGTCAAGGCGGAAGATGTAAAATTCCTGCCGATCTATACCGGCATGCCTGGCGAGGAAAAGCAATCCATCTCCATTGGTACTGAGAACTTCTTTGCCATCAATTCACAAGCTTCGCCCGAAAAACAGAAGTTGGCAGCGGATTTCATCTACTGGCTGTATAGCAGCGATACCGGAAAGGGTTTTGTTACCAATGAGTTGAAATTCATCGCGCCTTTCGACACCTTCGAGGAAAGCGAAAAGCCGACTGATCCATTGGCCAAGAGCCTGATCAGCTTCATGAGCAATACCGAACTTTACAATGTGGCCTGGTACTTTGTGGTATTCCCCAGCCAAACCTTCAAAGATAACTTTGGGGCTGCCTTGCTGCAGTACGCCCAAGGTTCAATGGAATGGCCTGCTGTGAAGCAATTGATGATCGATCAATGGAAAGTTGAAGCTAATAAATAAGCGTTAGACCATGATTACAGGATCACCCCGCACCTTAAGTGATGCGGGGTGATCAAGAATTTCTATAATTAAGTGGTTTCTTTATGGAGAAAGCTTATGCTGAAGATGCCTAGAAAATACTTCGCTTTCTTTACATTGCCCACGGTCATCGCTTTCCTGATTTCATTCCTGATTCCCTTCCTGCTGGGTATTTATCTTTCTTTCACAGAATTCACCACGGTGACCAATTCACAATGGGTGGGAATGGAAAATTATGTCCGCGCTTTCACGGATGATAAAAACTTTCTGAATGCCATCATTTTTACCGCGAAATTTGCGGTTGTATCCGTGGTATTGATCAACGTTTTCGCTTTTGCGCTCGCGCTTCTGCTCACTCGTGCTATCAAAGGCACCAATATCTTTCGCACGGTGTTTTTTATGCCCAACCTGATCGGTGGCATTGTCCTAGGCTATATATGGCAATTGATCATTAATGGCATTCTCATCAACTTCGGCGTGGATATTACCTATAGTGCCACCTATGGATTTTGGGGGCTGGTGGTGCTGATGAATTGGCAAATGGTCGGATACATGATGATCATTTATATCGCCGGTATCCAGGGTATTTCTGCCGAAATGATCGAGGCCGCGAAAATTGATGGTGCCAATGCCTGGCAAATTCTAAGGAACATCACCATCCCCCTGGTCATGCCGGCCGTAACGATCTGCACTTTTCTCACGGTTACCAATTCATTTAAATTATTTGACCAAAACCTTGCTCTCACAGCCGGTGCTCCCGCCAGGTCATCATCCATGCTGGCGCTGGATATCTTCACCACTTTCTATGGGAGTATGGGCTACGAAGGCGTAGGGCAAGCCAAAGCTGTGATGTTCTTCCTGGTTGTCGCCACCATTGCGTTACTGCAACTGCGTTATTCCAGAAGCAAGGAGGTTGAAATTTGATGAATACCGAAAGAAAACTGCGGAGCAACTTCGCTTTCATATTTTTGTTCATCTTAGATCGGAAGAGCACACGTCTGAACTCCAGTCACGAGTGGATATCT
>CALGUJ010000164.1 GCA_937902055.1 uncultured Pelolinea sp. | reverse complement strand
GCGGCGTTCACGCCAAACCGTCCGGAAGCAACCTGCTGCCCGCGATGCTTGGGATACTTGCCCAGAATAGCTGGTATTTCTCCACCTTCGCCATTGATGCAAATGATATTCATCTCACCGGCAGCCCTGGCATACGCTTTAAACGCGTTCTCACCTTGCGAACCAAAAGACATGGCGGAAAATACCAAAGGCAGGTCATATCCCATGATGGAAAGATCTACTTGATCTGGGGAGACTGAAGAAGAGCTCGATTTTAGGCGCATCAGGTGCCGCAGCGCAACCGGAGTGTCGTCTGTGATATTTTTATATTGATCAGTGATACCTTCATATCCACTCTCGCCATTGACAAACCGATTGACGCTTTTCCAGAATTTTGGATAGAGGCGGTCTGGTGGTTCTAATTCGTCTATTTTTTTGCTTTGAAGGATTCTTATCCGTTTTTCAACATTGCTTTCCAACCCCGACCAATTCAAGCCGGACAAATTGCTGCCCAAGAAATTTGGAGCGCGAAAGATATTTGCTATTTCCGGTGATAAGCCGATCGAGCCGCATATGCGACCGTACCCCCTCAACTCGTGGCATCCAACAGTCGATATGACTTTTTCAAGACCCGCCTGCAAAGTTTTATACAGGTTGATTTGTGAAGGATGGCTATTGCCGGTATTTGAGGCAGTCAGCAAGGGATGGCTATTTACCAATGCTGACATGGCATATGGACTTACCGCATCCGCTCCAAAGCTGCACAACAAAATGATGTCATGTAAATTCCGGATGCATGCGCTGCGGATAACCAAACCGGTTTTCCGGCGTAAATTCCCATTTTCTTGGTTTGTCGATAGGGCAGTGTCGATTGCTGCAACAGCCAATAATGGATCCAGCCAGCGTAGTTTACGTCCGATAGCAGATTCATCTTCGAGGATCAGGCAAGCGGCGCCATTGCTGACAGCTTGAATAGCGGTATTGGTTAAATGCTCCAAAGATTCGCGAAGCGAATGGCCGGTTAATACCTCCAGCGATAAATAAGCGATGCATCCTGAAAATTCCGCTGATAATTCCTCAATGCTGAAAAAAGTATCATTGCTGACATTGTAAAAATTATTCTGTTGCTCGAGCAATAACGGCGAATTGAGGAGCATGCACTTTCCTTCAGAGCGGCAAAAGGGATTAATGCTTGGACGGGATCCAATGATAACCTGGGTGGAAAAGGCTTCCATTTCCCGGCCGCGATCGATGGCCGGGTTGGTAACCACTGCCACAGTTTCCTTAAAAAAATCGGCAATATTCACCATCTGGCTGCTGATGGCAGCCAATGGGCCATCGAAACCCAACGAACTAACCGGTTCCCGGGCGTTGGCAGCCATATCATATATATCTTGAACGTGTTCGCGGTTCCAGCCCGCGGCAGCCAGGATGCGTTCATCGATGGGAGTCGGAATTTGCTCATTTTCAGCCTGAAGAAATTCGGGTCGTCCGGCGTTAAACGTAGATGGCGGCGGGATGAAGCACTGCGGTAAGGACGTATGATCCAGATGCGCAGCAGGTAGAGCATGCTCATCCTGGTTGGCTTCATCTTTAATTCCGTTTTCAGCAACGGAAGCTCCCGATTCGACAGCGATACCCGTGAGCATTCGCGGCAAGGGCTGGTTGGCATAGCGCAATGCTGACCGCATTACCGACTGGCGAATATCTCGCTGCGACAGCACTTCCACCTTTTGGCCACGATGGATGATCAACCCCATTTTTTCGCCGGGCGATAAGGGCCGTGAATCACTAACCATATCCTCCAATTGGATGGCGCCGCGTTCCGAGCTGAAAATATATTCTTTTTCAGTTTCGCTGAACCACAGCGGGCGCAAACCAAGCGCATCCAGACTGCACACTGCCGTATCGCCGTAACGGGCGCCAATCGCGGCGGGGCCTTGAGTGAAAGGGCCGAAAGACAGGGTCATGCGCTGGTAGATTTCACGCACCGGTAAGGAAAGTTGTTCGATTTCAAAGGGCGTGGGCGGAAAAATCATTTCCATTGCCTCCATTAAACTGAGGTCGTTTTCAATGCATAACGATTCCAAAGCGCGATCGACATCTTGAGAATCCGAACCATTGCGCGGCAAGCGGATTCCAAGTTGGGCTGCTTCCTGGCGAAAACGGGTGATGGTATTGATTTCTCCATTGTGCCCCAATAATGCAAAAGGTTGTGCCCTTTCGAAATTTGAAACGGTATTGGTTGAATACCGCGCGTGACACAACGCCATAACCGTGTCGTAATTACGATCCTGCAATTCCGGGTAATAACGGGCCAAAGTCTCTACGGAACCGCGCATTTTGTACACGACCGTATATGAGCTCAATGAAGCAAAATGAATTGGAAATAATGACTCAAGATCTGTTTTTGTCCTGAACAAGCGTTTTTCAAGATCAATTGGGGTCGTGCTGCCAACCAATTGCCAAAAAACTGGTGGTTCAAGCTGCGCGTTTGACCCCAAAAATTCCGTTCTGACCGGTCCCGGTTGCGCAATCAGAAGGTTCAGATTCGCATTGGCGAATAGCGAGTTGATTTGATCCTGCAAAGCAGAATAATCGATCCCGTAGGGAAGGAACAGATGGCCTATCCAAAAACCCGATTGGGTTGCCATGGTGGCGGGCAAACCGGATTGGCTGAGCTTCTTTGCCCAAAGAATCCTGGGGATATCCGTTTGCACGCCAGCCCCATCGCCTTCCCCTCGTACATACCCGGTGCGATGCCCCATGTTCGCCAGGCGCCAGAGCGCCCTTTTCAGAGTTCCGAATGTGCTTTGGCCATTTTTTCGGGCGCTTAAATATAACGCACAAGAATCATGCTCCGGGCCGTATGGTTCTGTGCAGGGCACATCCGTTCTGATCGGTTTAATGCTCATTTCAACCTCTTCCAGATAAAAATGCATTTCTCTTATCCGTCAAGCATAAAGTGGAGCCCGAAAGTGGGAGAAAATTGACTCATTTTAACCTAAATTTGATTTTAAAGGGAAGAAAGTCATATTAAAAATATGACAAAACGCTTAATAAAAAAATGCCAGGCAGCAGGATGCTTTGCTGCCTGGCTGAGCGTTTTACAGACTAATTTCGGGTAAATCGGACAAAGACGCTTTGATCGTCTCGGTTGGCAGGGCATAATCCTGCAGCGAACCCGAGAGATACATTTGATAGGAAGCCAGGTCAAAATGACCGTGTCCGGACAGATTGAAAAGGATCACACGTTTCTCGCATTTTTCTTTGGCATCCAGCGCTTCATCAATCGCGGCGCGGATGGCATGCGCGCTTTCGGGGGCGGGAAGGATGCCTTCTGTGCGTGTAAAAAGCAACGCCGCATCAAAGGTGGCATTTTGAGGAACAGCAACTGCCTGGACCAATCCCGCGTCGTAAAGAGCCGATAGGCTGGGGGCCATCCCATGATAGCGTAATCCGCCGGCGTGAATGGAGGGTGGGACAAAAGTATGCCCCAGCGTGTGCATTTTCACCACCGGCGCCATTTTTGCTGTGTCGCCGTAATCAAAAGTATAGACTCCTTGTGTCAATGAGGGCACCGCATCCGGTTCGACCGCCACCAGCCGGGCGCGCTGGCCGTTTTTTAAATTTTCCCTGAGGAATGGGTAAGCAATCCCGGAGAAGTTCGAACCGCCGCCAACGCAGCCGATGACCACGTCCGGATATTCGCCGGCCATATCCATTTGTTTCAGCGCTTCTTCGCCGATCACGCTTTGATGGATCATCACGTGGTTGAGGACCGAACCCAACCCGTATTTCTTCGAGCCACCGGATTTTACTGCCACCTCAACCGCTTCTGAGATGGCTATCCCCAAAGAACCCGGGCAATCTGGATCTTGCGCCAACACTGCACGACCGCAATCGGTCAGATTCGTCGGACTGGCAAACACTTCCGCGCCGTAGGATTGCATCAATATCCGGCGGTAGGGTTTGAGGTCGTGAGAAGCCCGCACCATGTACACCTCCAATCCCATGCCGAAGAAATTACAGGCCATCGACAACGCGGAACCCCATTGGCCGGCGCCGGTTTCAGTTGTCATGGCTTTCACACCGGCAATCTTGTTATAGTATGCTTGTGGGACCGCGGTATTGGGTTTGTGGCTGCCGGAGGGTGAAACGCTTTCATTTTTAAAATAGATATGAGCAGGCGTTTTCAGGGCTTTCTCCAACCGGCGCGCGCGAATGAGCGGGGTTGGCCGCCAAAGCTTGTAGATCTCGCGCACTTCTTCGGGAATGTCGATATAGCGTTCGAGGCTGACTTCCTGTTCGATCAGGTTCATTGGAAAGATCACCGACAGAACATCCGGAGTGACCGGTTCGAGGGTTTGCGGATTCAATACGGGCGCCGCCTTGACCGGGCTGTCGGCCAAAATGTTGTACCACCTGCGCGGCAGGTCGGATTCATTCAAAGTAAAACGAGTTTGCTCAGACATCATAGTCTCCTTATAAAAAAAATTATGGTAATTGTTTCTGGATCAGTAGAAATCTATGGGGAATCCCTTCACGGTGGGTGAAAGGTGATCAAAAGCAAAATTTGCATCCTCATTTTGATTCTCCTTTAAAAAAAATAAAAATCTGATTTGTATGAGACGGGAGAATTAATAAAAAACGCGCCCGTCCCGAAATGGGACGAACGCGAAGTCCGTGGTGCCACCCAACTTAAGCTGTACCTAACAAAAAATCCCCGGTGATGCAGATGGGGGATTTGCCAGCTCACTCTTTTCGGGTACGGCCGATTATTCCTTCGGTTTATACCCTAGTTCTGTAACGGGAACATCCCGGCTCAAGCTACTTGTTTTATTTAACTTTTGCTCTGCGGCTCTGAGGTCCATTCGGTGCTGTCGTTTTGGGCAGGATTTTCACCCGGTTCCTGCTCTCTGTGCCGGCGTTCAGCGCGTACTCGTCCTCTTCAATGCC
>CALGUJ010000163.1 GCA_937902055.1 uncultured Pelolinea sp. | reverse complement strand
GGTCGTTAAAGTCTGCCATTTCTCACCAGTCAATCTGAATTCGAATCTTGGTTGGGTCTTTGCCTTCCAGAATTGGGCGCAGGAAAGCGCGGAAGCGGTGTTCAAACTCTTCGGACGTGCAAGGCATTCCAGGGCGGGTCAAAGCCAGCAGCAAGTCCGCGCCTTCAATGGCCACTTTTTCCAGCCCTTGCAGCGTGTCGCGCAGCGCGGAAATGAACCGTTCGGTCATTCTTTCCGGCAGCACGCCAGTCTCAATGAAGGCTGTGATTTCTTTGCGTTCCTTATCGGTGATCATCGCAAGATTGGTACGCGAGCTGTCGCTTTTTAGGTTTTCGCGCAGTCCATTGACCCACTTCAGGTATAACTGACCAAAGTCGTTGGAAACCTGCTGGAGCTGCTCGTCGGCTGAGGATGTAACTGGGTGGGTGCGTGGCACGAACCCGCACGAACTGCAAAACGGGCGGGAGCGTAGATCAGCCGCGGTCAGCGATGGGCAAGATTTCAGGTCGGTCAAGCGGTCTTCCAACTTTTGCAGCTCTACCCGGTTCAAGAAATCTACCCCGCTCAGAGCACGCAATTGCCCCCAGCGCGGGTCGCCGGTCATACGCTTCTTTTCCGCGTCCTGCGCCGAGTCCAGGCGCGCCTTGCGGTGCAGCTCCAGGTATCGCTGGATGTAGGCGTCCTGTAAATTCGCCAGGCTTCCTTTCAGCCTTGCCAATAATCCGTTGCCTGGGACACTGGCAGCGGAACGCAGCAATCCAATATGCTCTGTCCGTACCCTGGCCGATTCAGCTTGCCAGGGATCATCTGCCGGCAGCGTAATTTCCGCCTGGTAGATATAGTCCAGCGCAGATGCCAGGGCGCCAACCACCTCAAATAGATGAATGATCTCCTGCGCCTTCTTGCGCGAGCGCAGTTCATGGCGCACCTCGCCCTGCCCCAAAGCAAAATTACGCAGTTTTCCAGGGGAATTGAGCGTTTGCAAGGAGGACAGGAAATTCTTATAGTCGGTCATCTCTTTGCGCTGTTGTTGAAGTTCAAGCGGTTCCAGCAGGCTTTCACGCCAGTAACGAGGACCTTCACGCAGATTGTCCTGCAAGATCACCACGCGATTCAATTCCTGATCAACCGCAAATTTCAACTGCGAAATAGCCAGTTCATGGCTTCTAGGATCACTGATCAAATCCGCGTTCAAATCCAGGCCTTCAAACAAGGCGCGCAGGCTTTGCTCAGGGATCGGCTTGGGCCGGGAAACCGCGTTGAAGCGCATCAACATGGGCAATCCAACCCGCCCCGCTTCATCCAGGTTGGCGGAATCGATGCGGACCCCGGGGAGATTTAGGGAAATTTCGCCCTGCCGAACAAGCGCAACCAGCACCACCATAAACCATTCTGGCTCTAATCCAAATTGCGTATCGCGTTCAGCATCCCGCGCGCCCTGGATCAAATCAGAACGGTTGATGACTTTCTCCTCTGGTAATTTGTACAACCGCTCAAGAATTGACCGAGCGTACACACTATCCTCGGTTGTGAAAACGAGCTGTCCATTTTCCATATGCGCCAGGTTGAGGCCATCCAACACAATCTGCGCTGGCCGCGTAACCGCATTGCCCAGGATTGCTCGAATGGCTGCTTCGGCTGCCTGGGGCATTGTTTCCATGGTGAATTCAAATCCATTAAACTTGGGGTAGAGTGGATACTGCTGTTTGAAGCGGTCACCTAAGAAAGCAGATGCAAGCCGAAAAACCTGGTCGCGCAAAGAAAGGTCGCGAATATTCAGGTGGAATTGAGATAATGCTTCGGGAACGGATACCTGTTTCCCTTTGTATTGAATCGAGATTACTCGGGTGAGATTATCCCTGAGCCATTTATGAAGGAAAATGCGCGCCTGATCGGCCTTTCTTTCATACTGCTCTTTATTGCTGCCGGACGAGATTGAGCTCATTTCTTTCGCGCCAGCATAGCGGCGCATCATGTCCTCAAAATCCATGTTCTTTTGAGAAATCCGAAAGAATATCTCATCCGGTTTTTGGGATAATTCAACCTTTTCCTCTCCATAGGGGGACAGAAAGTGGAGGTAAAAATCCCGCTCTGGCTGAGCCGTCGAGCGCTCATTGGTTGCGCCTAAGAAGATATATCCTCGCCGGCTCATTCCCTGTCCAGCCCACGGAAGTTCTCTGGGCCAGATGCGAAAACCAGGTACATAGGTACTTTCATTAAGCTCAAGCCCGCGAGCGAGCATATCGAAGAAATACCGGTTTAACTGTTCCGCATCCAGAGACTGGGTTCGCTGTTCAATCAGCGAGTCAAAATCAATATCCTTCTTTAGGTCCAGATAATACTGATCATTTTCAGAGTTTCGAGATATGAACTGCCCATTCACAGCCCGAGAGATTTCGTGGAGAACGGACTCGACAGTCGTAAGAAGGAAGTCAGCATCGTCTTCGGGAATTGGCAGGTACAGGCACAACTGGTCGCGCAGTTCGCCAGGAGTGAGTCCTACAGGCGCGTATAGATCGGTGAGCGTAAGGCGGTGCACTGCCAGCGCAGCGATCATTCGCATGGCTGCCGGGCGATAATCGCGCATATTTGGAGCAGTCTTAATACGATCCTGCAAAACCCTGGCTTTCTCTTGTACTTCTCGGATTTCTGGAACCGAGCGGTAAGAAGGATCTTCGTTCAGTATTGCCCAGTACTCATCAAAAGAAAGCAGGCCGGTTTCATTGGCGGGGACCTCAAGATCTAGTTTTGACTCCATCTGGCGGCTTAATGCTTTCAGCAAATCACGTTTTTCAACAACCGTTACCCGTTCAAAGATCTCAAGATACGAGGGGTGGATAGGGTATAAATCAATATACTCATCCAGATGTTCTGCCATCGCCATATAGAGCGCGGTGAATTTTTCGAGATGTTTGCGTATTTGCTGTTTCTGCAGTTCCGTCTTGGCTAAAAGACGTCGTGACACTACATAGGCCATATCTTCACGCACGATCCGCACCTGCTCAAACCGGGCTTTCACCCTTCGAATCGAATCCGCAGCAAATTGGAAGCGCGGGCTGTCAAATAAGGATTCTTGGATACCAGCAATAAAGCGAAACGGCGATATCT
>CALGUJ010000162.1 GCA_937902055.1 uncultured Pelolinea sp. | reverse complement strand
ACAAGCACGCCGAGGCATTGAAGGCCGCCGGCGTGACACGGCTCAACGTCAGCCTCGACTCACTGCAACAGGCGCGGGTGGAACGCATCAACGGCCGCGACGTACTCGCCAAGGTCATGACCGGACTGGCCGCCGCCCAGGATGCCGGCTTCGCACCGATCAAACTCAACATGGTGGCCCTGCGCGGCACCAACGACGACGAGATCGACGAGATGGTCGCCTTCTGCATGGAACGCGGGTTCGTGCTGCGGCTGATCGAGGCAATGCCGATGGGCGACACCGGCCGCAACGCCGAATACCTCGACCTGCAGCCGGTGAAGGAACGCCTGCGCACACAGTTCGGCCTGGTCGAGACCGCCCTGCCCGGTGGCGGTCCTGCACGCTATCTCGGCACGCCGGACGGCCGCTTCAATGTCGGCTTCATCACGCCGATCTCGCAGCATTTCTGCGAAACCTGCAACCGCATCCGCATCATGAGCGACGGCACATTGCGCCCCTGCCTGGGGAACAACCTGGAGGTCCCTCTGAAACCGTATTTGTCTATGGATGATGCTCGTCTGACGGAAGCCATCCGCCAGGCAATCTACCGCAAGCCCGCCGGCCATCATTTCGAACAGGGCTTCGTCTCCCAAAAGAATATGAGCGAGATCGGAGGCTGAGGCGATGGCGCGCGTGGTAGCAGTCAACATCAGCGAGAAAAAAGGCACCTTCAAGCACCCGGTCGATGCCGGCTGCCTGAAAGTCGATCACGGCATCCAGGGTGACGCCCACGCCGGGAACTGGCACCGCCAGGTCAGCCTGCTGGCGCAGGAGAGCGTCGACAAGATGACCGCCATGGGCGTCAAGGACCTGACCCCCGGCAAGTTCGCCGAGAACATCACCACCCAGGGCATCGACCTGGTTTCCCTGCCGGTCGGTTCGCGCCTGTGGGTGGGTGAAGTTTTAATGGAAGTGACCCAGATCGGCAAGGAATGCCACCATCATTGCCAGATCTACCAGCAGGTGGGCATGTGCGTGATGCCTACCGAAGGGATTTTTACCAAAGTGATCAAGGAGGGAACCGTGAAAGCAGGCGATGAAATTGTGACTGTGCCGTCCATCCGCGCGGCCGTCATCACCATCAGCGACAAAGGCTTCAGCGGCGCGCGGGAAGACAAGAGCGGCCCGGCGCTGGTGGAAGCATTGAAAGATCTCGCCATCATCAGCAAAACCCTCATCATCCCCGATGAAAAAGACCAGACCGAAGCCGCGCTCTGCCGCCTGGCGGACGCAGGCAATACGGACGTGATCTTCACCACCGGCGGGACGGGATTCGCTCCGCGCGACGTCACCCCCGAAGCCACGCTGGCCGTGATCGACCGCGCCGTCCCGGGCATCCCGGAAGCCATTCGCCAGGCCAGCGCGCAGATCACCCCGCGCGCCATGCTTTCGCGCGCCGCCGCCGGCATCCGCAAGCGCACCTTGATCGTCAACCTGCCCGGCAGCCCCAAGGCGGCTGTGGAGTGCTTGCAGGTTTTCCTGCCGGTGATGGGCCACGCCGTGGAGACCCTGCGCGGCGAAACCTTCGAGTGCGGCCGTAAATAATCCAGCCATCCCTCCACAGGTCTTTTCGTAATATGCCAATCCACAGGATGCAAAATTGCATCCTGTTCTTATTCGTTATGTTCACCCGGTGAATAATTGACATACGTAAATCGATAATCATATAATCACCTCATCCAATTCTTCGACTCGCCTCCCTTCGGATTACCTCCATGGGCTGCGAGCGGTAGCACATCGGTAAATCCCAAATGCCGGCCGTGCTCAAGGGTGCCGTCGGAAACAACGGCGCCTCCCGTGTTTGGAAAGGAGAAAGAGATGAAAAAGATTTTTGTGTTATTGGTTGCCCTGGCGATGGTTTTTGCCTCCGCTGCCTGCGCCCAGCAGGCAGCCGCAGAACCCGCCGCGGCCGAACCGGCGGCTGAAGAAGCCGCTGAAGAAGTTGTCGCCGAAGCCCCCGCCGAAGAAGCGGAAGCTGCGCCGGCAGTAGAGAATCCGGTTATCCGGCTTTCCACCACCACCTCCGTAAACGATTCCGGCTTGCTCCCCTACCTCCAGCCATACTTTGAAGCTGCCACCGGATACACGCTGGAAGTCACCTCCGCCGGTACCGGCGCCGCCATCGAGAAAGCCCGCACTGGCGACGCGGATGCTTTGTTGGTGCATGCCAAGGCTTCCGAAGAGGAGTATATTGCCGAAGGTTTCGGCGAGGAACGCGTACCCTTCATGTACAACTACTTCGTGATCGTCGGACCTGCCGATGATCCCGCCGGGGTGAAGACTGCCGCCACGGCTGCCGACGCCTTCAAATCCATCGCCGCTTCCGGCTCGAAATTCGTCACCCGCGGCGACGACAGCGGCACCAACAAAGCTGAACTCAAGATCTGGACCGCGGCCGAAATCACGCCCGAAGGCGACTGGTATGTCAACATCGGCGGCGGCATGGGCCAGGCGCTCACCACCGCCGGCGAGATGGGCGCTTACACGCTCTCCGATAAGGCTACCTTCCTGGCAACCGATACCTCCCTCGCCATCTTGCTGGGAGAATCAGACGACATGAAGAACACCTACGCCATGATCGCGGTCACGCCCGAACGTTGGCCTGACACCAATTTTGAAGGCGCCAAAGCATTCATCGCATGGATGACTTCCGCGGAAGCGCTCGACCTGATCGATGCCTACGGCGTGGAAGAATACGGCGAACAGTTATTCTTCACCATCCGGTAAAAATTTCCTTTATGACAAGGGGGCAGCAATGCCCCCTTCTGATCCCCTGATACCCTGATGGATGCGCTTCTACAAGCCCTTCAATTGCTGTTCGGTGAAAACCCGGAACTGCGCGAAATCATCGGCGTTACGCTGCAAATGTCCTTTTTCAGCACGTCCATTTCCGCGCTATTGGGCATCCCGTTTGGCGTCTGGATCGGCAGCAATGAGTTTCGCGGTAAACCGTTCGTCCAGCGCATCACCAACACGCTTATGGGCTTACCGCCGGTCGTGGCCGGCCTGATCGTCTTTTTGATCCTGTCGCGCAGCGGTCCGCTGGGCAAGTTGAAACTGCTTTATACGGTCGCTGCCATGGTAATCGCTCAAGTGGTCCTGATCACGCCCATCATCACCGGCCTGACCGCCAACATCGTCTCCCTGTGCGCGCCGCAGATCAAGGAAACCTGCCTGGGATTGGGCATCTCCCGCTTCCGGCAAATGCTTTATGTCATCTACGAATGCCGCATCCAGTTTATCTCCACCGTGCTGGCAGGCTTTGGGCGCGCCATCGCTGAAGTCGGCGCGGTCACCATCGCCGGCGGCAATATCCAGTACAAAACGCGCGTGATGACCACTGCCATCGTGCTGCAGACCAACCTGGGGCATTTCGAGTTCGCGGTCGCCCTGGGATTTGTTTTGCTAATTATTT
>CALGUJ010000161.1 GCA_937902055.1 uncultured Pelolinea sp. | reverse complement strand
ATCAATTCAGCGGCGCGGAAGGCGTCTCGCACCGCGTGCCCTGGAAGCAGAAAGCTCTCAAGCTGGTGAAGATTTTCTTTTAGATTTTTTTAAAACGATGACAATTTGTACGGATTTTTCCTCGCCTGACACTTCGACAAACCCAGTGATCAGGCGAGTATTGAAGTAAGGGGTATTTTTATGCTTCATCTGTATTCATCATTTCTTTATCCGTGTTCATCAGTGGTTAAAAAAATCGGCAGGGGTCTCCTCCTGCCGACAACTCATTCCCCGAAGTATCGAATTATACCTGCACGCCCAGCCAGGCACTGATCACGTTGCCGATCAGGAAAGACAACAGCGCCACACCCAGGCTGATGACCGCCATCTCGGTGAAACGTTGCTTGAAATCGTAGCCGCGCGCCACCGAAATGTAGTAATTGAATACCGCGATCACCAAAATGGCATTCACGATCGTCCAGGCCAGGCTCAATACGTAATTGCTGGAAACCAGATACGGGAAGATCAGGATGAAAACCGTGACGATGTACGCCAGTCCGGTATAAATCGCCGAGCGCAGCGGGTTCTTGCCATCCTCGTCCGCCTTGGTGGACAGGTAGTCCGAAGCCGCCATCGAGAACGAGGCGGAAATGCCCGTGATCAGTCCGGCCAGCGCGATCGTGCGCGAATCGCGGAAGGCGAAGGTCAGCCCGGCCAGCGCGCCGGTCAATTCCACCAGCGCGTCGTTCAACCCCAACACCACCGAGCCGGCATAGCGCAGGCTTTCCTCGTCCAGCATGCCCATCAATTCTTCTTCGTGTTTTTCTTCGTCGGCCAGCACTTCTTTGACCTCCGGGATGCTTTCGATCAACCGGCTGTATACCTTCTGCACCTTTTCCTCGCCCAATTCCATCAGGCGGATGCCGAAGGTCAAGCCAAACAGCTTGGACACCCAGAAAAAGAATGCAATTTTAAATCCGTTCGGTTTCACGTCCTGCTGGGTGTAGCGTTTCCAAAGCTGGTAATGCTTCAGTTCTTCCCCTGAAATGCGGCTGATCACCTTGCTGTTGTTGGGGTCCTTTACCACCTCCGCCAGCCGGGCGTAGGTGTGATGCCCATTGATCTCTTCCTGCTGCAGGACCAGCAGTTCCTTTTTTTGTTCTGCGTTTATAACAACCATTTTCTATCCTTCCATTCTATTTACTATTTCAGTGGTTTCTTTCCGGCGCATCCCCGTCTTCTGGTCGGATTCCCCGCGTGGCCAGGTAGGCAAAGAACACGCTCAACATGTATAACAGGCACAATGGCGCCATCAACAGCGCCATGTTGACCGGATCGACCGTGGGGGTGATGATCGCCGCCAGGATCGAAATGATCACCACGCCGTAGCGCCAGCCTCTCGCCAGTGTCTGCGCGGATACCACTTTCATCTTGGCCAACGCGAAGACGATCAGCGGGAATTGAAACCCAACTCCCATCCAGAAGATCAGGTTGGTGATGAAATTGATATAAGATGACAATCGCGGTTTGGTTTCCACCGCCAGAAAATCCACCAGGAAAGTCAGCGATGACGGCAGCATGATGTAATAGGCGAAAGCTGCCCCCGCCACGAACAGCAGCGTTCCGAAGACAATTGCCAGGTACACCCATCGTTTTTCATTGGCTTTCAGCGCCGGCAGGATGAAAATCAACAACTCGTACAGAATCACCGGCATGGCGATGGTCACGCCGCACAACAGCGCCACTCGCATGAATACGGAGATGTTCTCAGTGACTTCGATCGATTGCAGCGCTTCCACCGATCCGATCGGTTCTGCCAGCAGGTAGATCACCCGTTCGGCCACCGCAAAACTGCCCAACGTGGCCGCCAGCAGCGCCGCCAGCGCGATCAACAGGCGCTTGCGCAGCTCCTCGACGTGCTCCCAAAAAGTCATCAGTTCGCTGTTGTCGATTTCATCCGGCGCTTGTCCCGTCGTTGCGTTCATTGCGGCTTGTCCTCGTCAACTTCATCCGCAGCCCGAACGGGGTTTTTCTTTTTGGGTTGCTGTCGCTCATCCGCCGGGTCGACTTCCGTGATCGATCCACGCGCGGAGCGCTTGATTTCCCGCAGGTCTTCTTCGATCCCGGCTTCGCGGATGATCTTTTGCGGGATGTCGCGGATCTCGCGCGAGGTGTCCATCACGTCTCTCCACATCGGCGAGCGTGTGATTTTACGCACGAATTTGCCCGCCTCGCGCGCGCCTTTAACAATGCCCTGCGGTCCCAGCACGATCACGGCGATCACCACGATCAGCAGGAATTCGAGCGGACCGATTCCCAGAAACTCCATCTCTCTGCTTCAGTTCGCTTACGTTATTTCTTCTGCTGGTTGTCTTCCTTGTCGTCGGAGTAGTCGCCGCTCTCCTTCCCCTCGCTGAGGCCGTCCTTGAAAGCTTTGATGCTCTTGCCCATCTCGCCCGCCACTTTAACGATCCGTCCCGGGCCGAAGATTAACAGTACCACCACCAGAATGATGAGGATTTCCCATGTACCTAATCGCATATTTATCTCCTGAATTACAAACCGCTTCTTTGTTGGATTATACTTTTATTAATTCGGGAATTTTATAATAATTAGGTTAATATAGCCGGCGCGAAATGCTGAACTTCGTAAAAAACAACAAAGACTGGATATTGATATTTCTTGGGATCATCCTGATCGCTTTTGCCGTGTTTAATTTGTTCGATTTCAATCCCTTTACTTACCTCCAAGCGCGGCAGGAAACGCCGGTTGTCGAGCAGGATGGTTTCGCGCCATTGTTCATTCCGGTTTCCCAGTCCGCTCCCGCTTCTCAGGCGGTTGATTCGGCTGCCGCCAAAGGTTTTTCACCCGAACGCATCGTGATCGACAAGATCGGGCTCGACGCGCCGGTGATCTCGGCCGTTAGCATGAACGCCTCGGTCGATGGGCAAGATGTGACCCAATTCCTCATCCCCAATGAGTTCGCGGCCGGTTGGCATGAAGGCTCCGCCCGGCTGGGCGTGGTCGGCAATACCGTCATCAGCGGCCACCATAACGCCTTCGGTAAAGTTTTCGAACACCTCATCGACCTGGAGGTCGGCGACGAGGTCATCATGCTGAGCGGTATTCACGAATTCTATTACGTGATCGTGAACAAAATGATCCTGCCTGAAAAGGAGGAGTCGCTCGACCGCCGCCTGCAGAACGCCCGCTGGATTCTGCCCTCCACCGATGAACGCCTGACGCTGGTCACTTGCTGGCCGGCCGATTCCAACTCGCATCGGTTGGTGCTGGTGGCTGTTCCCGAAGAAAAACCCCAGCCCACCCCCACGCCCGCGCCCCTGGCTGATCCGACCAAAGCCATCCAAGTCGGCCGTCCGGTCACCGATCTGCTCTCGTCCGGTCAGCCCACCCCCCTTCCTGAATCGGGCGATTTCATCGTGCGTAATGCCGGACGTTACTCGGTCAACATCCGTGAATTGCCGGCAATGGAAAGCGGCATCCTCGGTTCGTTCAAAGCCGGCCATGAGGCCGCCGGCTTGGGCCGTACGGCCGACGGCGGCTGGATTTATATCGATTACCACGGCAAGAAAGGTTGGGTTTCCGCCGAACTGGTGCAGATCCTGCTGCCGGTCGATTCGCTGCCCACCATTTCCGCCCCAACGCTCACCCCTGCTCCCTGATTTTTTCGATTTTTGGATGGATCCGTTTATCCCCTTGTATTATAGAATAAACGTTCTATAA
>CALGUJ010000160.1 GCA_937902055.1 uncultured Pelolinea sp. | reverse complement strand
GGCGTAATCGATATAGGAGGTGCGCATCTCGTGGTCGATATCGATCTGCTTTACTTTGCTAACTTCCATGCACAATTTTCCTTAAAAAGATTTTCCATTAGTGATTATAACTGATGCGTTTTTAAGCCAATGGAGGGATTTTTTCGCGACAAACCGATTGATTATAAAGCATCTTGACGCGCGCCGCTAATATCTGTTAAGAAAAAGAACGCGATAGGCCTTCGAAGGTTTTTGGTCCTGATTTTTATTTTCCGTAGCGGTAAACGGTGAATGATTCGTCCGAGTAAACCAGATGCATTTTCCCGCAAACGGTTTGGGGATCGCGGCTCTCGGTGACAATATGGGTTATCTTGTAGTCGTGGCGGATATTGTAGAGTTCATCGCAATCGCCATCCTCATAATACTTGTTCGCCGATAGCACGCGATGATACCAATCGACCACATCCTGCGAGGCATACGGTATGGAGAAGAAATCGACATACGCTGGCCGCAAGGTTGAAGTGCGGAAAGTCTCCAACCCGATGGGGATCAGGAATTTGTCTTTTTCCGTGCTCGTCTGCCTGACCCACGCAACCAAACCGCTTTCGGCATTGGCGGCTTTTTCCTTAAAGAGGGCAACTGACCGATAGATCCCGAAGCTGGCCGCTAACGCCAATAGCGTGAGGATCCCGCTGAGGAGATTTTTTTTCACATTTTCCCTTTTTATACGGTCGAGCATGACAAAGGCAAGCTTGCTCAAGACGATGGTGGAACAGACCGGCACCAGCAGGGCGCTGATCCGCCAGGGGAACATCAGCGCCAGTTGATCGTTATCGAGGACAACCTGAAGAATGGTCATGGAAAGGGAAAAGATGAACATGACGAGCAGCGGGATCGAGATTCTCTTTTCCCGCCAAACCGCCATAATCCCAAGTGCAATCAGGGCGACCTTGATAACAGTGGAAAAGTCAAACCACTCCTTTATCAACGCATGGTGCGGTATGCGGATGTTCACCAGGATGGAGGCGGCGTCATTAGGCCCGGTCAAATCGGAAAAATTGGTGAACACGTACAGGACAATAGGAGCCACAAAAACCAGGGCCGCCAATCCCAACGATATAGCTTTTTTTATATCCCGGTTTTCGAATAATGTTTCCAGCAGATAAGCGAAAACCAGTATGGCCGCGCTCATTAAGTAGGTTGGGTGAAAAACCGCCGCGAGCGAGGCCATGAGAACCGCCAGGTAGGGCTTTTGCGTTAGAAAGAAAAACAGGGATGTGATGAAGAGAACCCCGAAGATGCTCGGCTGCAAAACCGTACCGAGGATCTTTTGGTCCGCCACACCGCCGTCGAACAGGAATCCCCAACCGGGGTTGACATAGTGCATCAACGCATACCGCAGCAGATATGAATTGCCAAGGATGATAACGCAGGCGGTGACCAAAAAACTGCTGCGTTCGGGTCGCTCCCCGAATAATTTGAGGTTGATTTTCAGCAGGCTGAAAAAGTAGACCGCCAGGATGGCAATGTAATAAACGTAGAACCAGAAATTCGATTTGAACAGAAGGCAGGTCCACTTGACGATGGCCGTGAAAACCGGCGCCGGATCGGCAGTGTTCGCCAGCCAATCCTGATCCAGAGATCCAAGCCCGGCCTGGGCCATCCCGTGCAGGAAATATTGATTCTGGTTGGAGGTAAATAAGGGGGTCAGGGAATAACCGGCGACGAAAATTAGAAAAAACAAGCAAGCGATTAAATAGTTTTTCTTTTTTGCGGACCCGGATTCCTGCTGCGGATGATTGGTTGACATTTCAGATTATCTTTTAAGCCTTTGAACTTATAAAAAGAACTTGGTTTACCAAACCAAGAACTCAAATTCCCGTAAGTAGGGAGAATCCATATTATTTACGAAAACCGCACGTTCTTGAACGATTGCGTATGAATTATCGTCCCACTTTCCAAATTCAAAAGGGTTTTCAATACAGGCACGGGTATTTATATCACACTTTGAAGTTATAATTTCAGCGATGAAACGTTGGGCTCTGCTTCTCATAACGATCGGCGTTTACCTGACCGCAGCCTGTTCTTCCGGAACGGAAGCGGCTTCAGCGCAAGGCAGCGGCGATTACATCGAAAACAAGGGCTCCGATACCCTGGTCAACCTGGCGCTGGCCTGGGCGGAACGATACCAGGTTGAGCGCCCCGAAATCCAGATTTCCGTTACCGGGGGCGGCAGCGGCACCGGTTTCACCGCCCTGATCAACGGCACCATCGACATCGCCAACGCTTCGCGCGAAATCAAGGACCTTGAAATCGAACAAGCCGAATCGGCCGGTTTCGAGCCGGTGGAATTCACGGTAGCCAACGACGCCATCGCGGTGATCGTCAATCCCCAAAATCCCGTTTCCGAGCTAACCCTGGAACAGGTTTCCCGTATTTACAAAGGCGAGATCAACAACTGGAGCGAACTGGGCGGCGAAGACCGCCCGATCGTGCGCCTGTCGCGCGAGAGCAATTCCGGCACGCACGTGTATTTCCTGGAGGAAGTCATCCGCCTGGGCGACGACGAAGACACGTCTATCTTCTCAGCCGATACGCTGCTGCTGCCCTCTTCGGAAGGCATCATCGCGGAAGTGCGCGACAACCCCAACGCCATCGGTTACGACGGCCTGGGCTACGTCACGGAAGAGGTCAAGATGATCGCGCTGGCCGGCTTTAAGGACGGTAAATACATCCTGCCCTCGGCGGAAACCGTCAGCAACGGCCAATATCCCATTTCCCGCGGCTTATATATGTACACGCGCGGCGAACCTCAGGGAGCCATCAAGGATTACATCGACTGGATCCTCTCTGCGGAAGCGCAGGCAATCGTAACCAAACTGGGCTTTGTGCCGATCACGGAGTAAGACGGGCATGAAAAGATCAGAGAGACTCATCGCCAATTCGATCAAGATCGCCGGTTCGTCCAGCATCCTGTTCATCCTGCTGATTTTCTTCTTTCTGGTCAAAGAAGGTCTGCCGGCGCTCGGCGAAGTTTCCTTCAAAAATTTGTTCAGCATCCGCTGGTACCCGATCGAGGAATTATTCGGCATCCTGCCGCTGATCTCCGGGTCGCTGGTGGTCACGCTCACTTCCATCCTGATCGCCCTGCCGTTGGGAGTGGGCACCGCAATTTACATCGGCGAGATCGCGCCCAAAAAAGTCAAAGAGATTCTGAAACCCACGGTTGAGATCATGGCGGGTATTCCTTCGGTCGTGCTGGGCTTTATCGGCATCCAGGCGCTATCGCCCTTCCTGCGCACTTTCCTGAACTTGCCCACCGGCCTGACCGCGTTGAGCGGCGCCGTCCTGCTGGCGTTGATCGCCATTCCCTCGATCGTCTCGATCGCGGAGGACGCGCTGTACGCGGTGCCGAATTCCTACCGCGACGCTTCCTACGCGCTGGGAGCCACACAGTGGCAGACCATTTGGGGCGTGGTGATGCCCTCGGCGCGCAGCGGTTTAATGACCGCCGTGATGCTGGGTATCGGGCGCTCGCTGGGCGAAACCATGGCCGTGATGATGGTCACCGGCAATGCCCCCACATCCTTCGCAGGATTGAAATCGATCATCATGCCCGTGCGCACCATGACCGCCACCATCGCTTCGGAAATGGGCGAGGTTGCCAGCAGCAGCGTGCACTACCACGTGTTATTCTTCATCGGCATTATCCTTTTCATCTTCTCACTAATGATCAATATTTCCTCCAGTTCGCTGCAGGAAAAAACCAAACAGGAGAAAGGTCAGGTGGTTTCATGATCGAGTATCCGCAGTACAAAAAACCGTTCTACGCGCTCAGCAAGCAGAACGCGCAAAAAGCCGGTTTCAGCTTCATCCGCCTGATCACGCTGATCACCATCCTGCCAATCCTGGGGATCATCGCTTACATCGTCTTCAAAGGCGCCGGGAGCATCACCTGGGAATTCCTGACCGCCATGCCCAGCGACGGCATGCGCGCCGGGGGCATTCTGCCGGCTATCGTGGGTACTTTCTACCTGATGATCGGAACGGCGGCCTTTTCAATCCCGTTGGGAATTGCCGCCGGCATTTACCTCTCGGAGTACGCCGCGGATAACCGCTGGACACGCCTGATCCGCATCGCCATCGTCAGCCTGGCCGGCGTGCCATCGGTGGTATACGGCCTGTTCGGCTTGGGATTGTTCGTGTTATTTTTCAACTTCGGCATCAGCATTCTTTCCGCCTCGCTGACGCTTTCCATCATGACGCTGCCGGTGATCATCAGCACCACCGAAGAATCCCTGCGCAGCGTGCCTTACCGTTTCCGCGTGGTGGGCGTATCACTGGGCGGCACGCAGTGGCAAACCATCCGGCGCGTCATCCTGCCGCAAGCGCTGCCCGGCATTGTGACCGGCATCATCCTGGGGTTGGAGCGCGCGGTTGGCGAAACGGCGCCAATCCTCTTCACCGGCGCCACCTTCTTCCTGCCGCACCTGCCCGGCTCGCCCATGGATGCGACCATGGCGCTGCCTTATCACATCTACGTGATCTCCACCCAGGTGCCGGGCATGCCGTCCGGCATTCAGTACGGCACCGTGCTGGTGCTGCTGGCTTTTGTGCTGGGCATGAACCTGATCGCTTCGCTCATCCGCTCGCGCGCCCGCGCCAGGAGGCAATGGTAATGCCGGAAGCCAAGATCACCATCCGCGACCTGTACCTGCGCTATTCCGATGGCAAGGAAGCGCTGAAGCACGTCAGCCTGGATATCCAGCCCAACGCCATCACGGTGGTCTTCGGACCCGCGGGGGGTGGAAAATCATCGTTACTCAAAGTACTCAACCGCCTGATCGACCTCTCCGACGTGGAGGAGATGAGCGGGGAAGTGCGCATGGGCAATTTGGATATTCTGGAAGGCGGATTGGACGTAGTCGGCTTGCGCCGGCGCATCGGCGTGGTTTTTTCGCGGCCCATTCCCCTGCCGCTGACCATCTTCCAAAACATCAGTTTCGGCCTGGAAGTGGCTGGTATGCGCGATAAAGACGAACTGCGCGCGCGCGTGGAGAAGGCATTGAAACAGGCAGTGTTATGGGATGAGATCTACGACCGGCTGGACGATCCGGCGGCTTCGCTTTCAGGCGGGCAGCAGCAGCGCCTGTGCCTGGCGCGCGTGCTGGCGCTGGAACCGGAAGCGATCATGCTTGATGAACCCACCTCCGCCCTGGACCCGGTTTCCACCGCCAAGATCGAGGAATTCCTGCAGGAAGCCAAGAAAGATTACACCATCCTGCTGGCGCCGCATAACCAACAGCAAGCCGCGCGTATGTCCGACTACGCCGCTTTTTTCCTGCAGGGTGAACTGGTGGAATACTCGGGCGGCATCGAAATGTTCATGAATCCCAAAGATAAACGCAGCCAGGATTACGTGCAGGGGCGTTTCGGTTAACGCAGCCCTTGCAGACAGGTTCGCCAAAATGCCACAAAATCCGTCAGCCGCTAACGATCGATCAAAATTCAGGGTAAACATAAACCCAAAAAAGCTTGCCTGGAAACTCGAGGCCATCTCTTTTATATTGGCCCTGGTCAGCCTCAGCGTCAGATACCTGAAATTTAACGCACCGACGGAAAACATGGCCGGCTTGATATCTGTGGTGGACATGGACACCGAGTTAAGCATTCCCAGTATTTATGCTTTCATTTTGTTGTTCATCGCGGCCGCCTTGCTGGTCTTGATCGCCGCGCACAAGAAGCAGGCGCAAGCACGGTATGCAGCCCAATGGTACGTCCTGGCAGCCGGATTCGCTTTCATGGCCTTCGACGAAGGCGCATCCATCCACGAACTGCTGATGGCGCCCATGGGAAGGCTGCTGGGAAGCAGCCAACCGGGTATTTTCTATTTCACCTGGATCGTTCCCGCCCTAGCCGGTATCGCCCTGCTCGGTTTGTTTTTCGCGCGCTTCATCATCGATCTGCCCGCCAAAACCAGGCGCGCATTCCTGCTGGGCGCCGCGCTTTACCTGGGCGGCGCGGTGGGTTTCGAGATGCTGGGGGGCGAACTCGCCAGCGCGGAGGGGGTGAAAAATTTTGGTTTCAGTATGCTCTCAACCGTTGAAGAATTGTTGGAGTTGAGCGGCACGATTGTCTTTATTTCCGCGCTGTTGGCTTACATCCGCGAGCAATTTCAAACTGTCCTGATCAACGTCAACCGTTAACTCAATCCCCCGCGCGGGAATTCACCAGTTTCATGATCGACTTCCTGTCGTTATACATGGCCACCAGTTTGCCATCGCGCATTTGCAGCACGCGGTCGACGAACTCGCACATGCGCAGGTCATGCGTGACCATGATGCCGGCGCGGTTCTGTTCGTGGATCAATCCGGCGAAAGTCTCCACCACCTGATAGGCGCGTTCCGTATCCAGGCTGGCGGTGGGTTCATCGGCCAGCACCAAACTGGGATTGTGGATCAGGGCGCGCGCGATGGCCACGCGCTGCTGCTGGCCGCCGGATAACTGCCCGGTCAGGTTGTTCAGGCGCTGGCCGAGGCCCAGGCGCGCCAGCAATTCCTGCGCGCGCAGGGAACCGGCCTTATCCAGCCTGTTGTTCAAGCGCAGCATCAATTCCACGTTCTCCACTGCCGTCAGGTAGGGCAGCAGGTTATTGGCCTGAAAGGTAAAGCCGATCTTTTCGCGGCGCAAGGCGACGCGCTCCGTTTCACTCATCGCGCTGATGTCCTGCCCGTCCAGTAAAATGTTGCCTGAAGTGGGTTTCAGTAAAGCTGCCAGGATAGAGAGCATGGTGGTCTTGCCGGAACCGCTCGGTCCCACCAGCGCCACAAACTCACCCGGGCTGACCTGCAGGGAAACGTCGTCTACCGCCTGAATGACGCCGAAATCGCTTTGATAAGTCTTGATGATGGACCTGGTTTCGATGGAGTAGGATGTGTTTTTCATATCGAAAGTCCCAAAGCCTTGAGCGGTTCAATGCGCACCGCATAGCGAATCGAAACGAGACCCCCCAGAGGGCCGATCAACAGCAGGGCAGCGATGGCAATGGCCGAAGTAGTGCCGTTGAAAACAATCGGGACGGTGGGCGGGAAAGTGAGCGAGAACAGGAAAGATAGCAATCCGCCAATCGCGACGCCGATCAAGGTCACCAGCGAAATCTGGATGACAAATGTGGCCGCCACGATGGTGTTGGTGGTGCCGATAGCCTTCAACACACCGATCTGGGCCACCTTCTGTAGAATCTGGATCTGGAAAAACCCGCCGATCACCAACAAACCGATGAAGAGGGTGAATCCGCCCTGGGTGTTGAGCGTACTCTGCTGCGCTGAATATCCCGGCAGCGCCTGGATGGCGGCGGCAACTGTGGCAATTTCGATGTTATTCACCTGCGCGGCGATGCGCTGGCTCACGCTTTCCGCCTGCGCGGGATCCTTCACTTTTATCAAGATAACGTTGCCTACCGGATCATTGCCGCTGTTGACTTCGGCTTCCGATTTGGGGCGCACCTGTTCCCAGGTGAAAAAGGGAACGAAAATCGAGGGCTGCAGCGCATATTGCTGCCCGTCGCTGATGCCGACCACGCGCAGCTCGTAGAATTCGTCCCGGGTACCCTGGGTTACCCGTATGCTCAATGGATCGCCCACCTGCAGGCCGCTGCGCAAGGCGGTGCTGCGGTCGATGATGACTTCATCCGCCAACTTGGTGCTCAACGGCCGGCCCTGCACCACCGGCGGTTCGCCGACATGACCGGGTTCGATGCCCAGCAGGGCTGCCTTGAGCGGTTCCCCGCCGCCCGGCAGGATAATGTTGGCATTGGCCGTGCCCAGCATGCCCACGTCCTGCACGCCCGCCACGCGCCGGATGGAAGCCAGGCGGTCGCGGTCCAGGCGGCTGGCGGAGATCAGGTAATCCGATTTGGCCTGATAGGCGATCAATTGGGCGTCCAACTTCGAGAGATATTCCCGGTTGCCATTGCCCAGGCCTTCGCCCAGCGCCGCGATGAACAGCACCAGCAGCGTGATCAGGGCAATCACCAGGCTCACCAGCAGGAAACGCGCCCGATTCCGCCAAATTTCTTTTACTGCCAGGTAGGCAGAAATTCCCAAGACCTGTTTCATATCCTCTCCTGGTCGGTTAATTGAAATAAACGGCAGCCGTCATACCCCAGCGCATCAAAGGGTCGGTTTGCGAAAGCGCCACCGTAACGGTGTACGTGATATCGCCGCGCTTTTCCTCAAAGCGCTTGTTGATGTGGGTGACCACTCCCTTGAGGGTGGAATCCGGCAAGGCATCCAGGACAACTTCCACTTCCTGGCCCTCGCTGACCTGCACCACTTCCGTTTCGGTCAGGCTGTCGGTTTCGACGATCCATTTGGAATAGTCCGCCACAGCCATCACCAGTTCGCCGGCGGCAACCTGCTGGCCCTGGGTGAGATTGACATCCACCACCGTTCCGGGGATGGTGGCTTTGAGCGTCAGGGCGTCCACGTCCGCCTGGGCGCTGTTGACCGCCGCCTTGGCGGCTGCCAGGCGCGCTTCCAGTTGGGCTACCTGGTCGGGATCCAACCCCCCGTTATCCACCAGCTCGACATGGTCGGCTTCCGCCAGGATCAACTTGGCTTCGGCTTCGTCCATGCGCGCCTTGCGTTCAGTCGAACGGCCGTTGAGGTAATTATCGCGGGCAGTCTTGAATTTGCTGCGCGTGAGGATCACGTTCAATTCGCTTTGGGGAATGTTCACCCCGGCGGAGGCTTTGTAATCGTCCAGCGCGATCTGCGCGTCCACCAGTTCCTGTTGGGCGGCGGCCAGGCGAGCCTGCGCTTCGGGCACGTCCACCAACGCAGCCAGTTTTTGGTCTTTCTTCACGGCATCGCCTTCCTTGACGAATACGCTGGCAACCTGCCCCGCCACCGTGAAAGACATATCCAGCGCCTTCACCGGCAGCAGACGCCCTTCAGCGATCAAGCGGCTGGGTTCGGCAACCGCCGCGTCCGCGGCCGATTTTCCACCGCAGGCGGTTATTGCGAACGCCGAGACCACCAGGGCTATTGAAATAAGGATAATTTTCTTCATTTCAGTTCTCCATAATCAGCATGATTTCTTCTATTTTGCGCCGATGCGCCCCTCAAAGGGCTGCTCCCAACCGGTGGAAAGCACGCCTTCCAGCAGCAAATCCAGCGCGGGATGGTCGGCGATGTTGTCGTAATAAAAAGGCAGCAGCACGCGCCCCTGCGGGCTGATGATGAAGGTGCCCGACATCTGCATGGCGTCCTGCCCTTCCGGTGGTGTTTCCACCAAATAACCCTTGCGGCGGGAGCGCGAGATCGCCCGCCATACTTTCAGATTCAGGAAAGTTTGGAAGAGCGTTCCGCGCTCCAGCCCGTAGGCGCGGTAAGCCGCGCGCTGCGGATCGGAGAGCGCCAGCAGCCCGGGGGCGTGCGCCCGCATGAACAGGGCGGTTTCCTGCGGGACGCCCTGGGTGATGACGGCGATATCCAGGCCGGCTTTTTTGATCTTGTCCCGCCCCGCCACCAGTTCATCCAGCATTTCTTTGCATTGCGTGCATCCGAAATGGCGCGTGAACGCCAGCACCAGCGGACGCTTGCCCCATAAGCTGGACAACATGACGGTTTTTCCCTTGACATTCAGGACTTGCGCGTCCGGCGCGGGGTCGTTGAAGCTCAACAAATGACGTTTTTTCATATCCTCTCTTAACCTCACCGCGGAAATTGTAGCCAATCTTTATTAATATTATATAAATTCAATCACGTTTGTATATATATCTGACAAAACGCAAATAATCCATCGTTGGGAACCAAAAGCAGGCCGGGGGGTTAAAACCTGCGTGAATAACTTCTGAAAAGAAAGGTATTTTTGTTAACTACTACAATGGTATGATAAACGCAACCTCACCTCAAGAAACCGGGGATACCGTTATGCTCAAAGAAAACAACGCGATCATCATGGATGCTGTTCCAACCCAACCGGACATCCAGCCATATGAGATCATCCATAAGCAGAAGACATTTTTCCATAGCGGGCAGACGCTGCCGCTCACGGTGCGCCTGATCGCCCTGGACAAGCTGCAGAGCGCCATCCGCGCCATGCAGGACGAGATCCTGGCCGCGCTGCAAGCCGACCTGAGCAAGAGCAGCTTCGAAGGCTACATGACCGAAGTCGGCATGACGCTGGAC
>CALGUJ010000159.1 GCA_937902055.1 uncultured Pelolinea sp. | reverse complement strand
AGGCTGTAATCGCGTTCGCGTTCGTCCGGCAGGCGCACGCGCAGGTTCTCGACTGTAAACGCTTTGGCGTCGAATACGGTGGTTTTGGACAGGATTTTCATGGCATACCTCGCAGGGTAGTTTATCATTAAATAAAAAATCCCCGCGTAAAGCGGGGATTTGCTTGCAAGTCGATAATTCTACTCGTTGGTAAAGTAATCGGTTCCGTAATACCCGTCGACGTCGGTTTCCAACAATACCACAAGGGTCGGGGTGCCGCGCAGGCTGTCGGGAATGGTGAGCTTGACTTCAAAGCCCTGGGCCGCACCTTCAGGGCTGTAATGAGCGGTGCCGGCGACGATGTACTGGGTGAAATCGTAAACGCCATCCGGGCCCATCTTGAAGGTCAGGTCCATATCAGCCATCAACCACGGATATGTGGCTTGCAGAACAACCGACTGATCTTTCTTGAAGCTTTTTACGCACACGTACAAACCGGGGGCGCATTTACTGGTGTTGTAGTCCAGCTCGACTTCCGGCGGTGGGCCTTCGGTTGAGGTGGGCAGAACCAGCTTGGTGGCTTCTTTCTTCGGTTCGGGAGTATCTTCGGTGGTCGGGCTGTCTTCATCCTCGTCGGATGCGCTTTCCTCTCCTTCAGCCGGGGTGGCGTCCACCGGCATGGCCATGGCGGTTTGAGTTCCGGCAATGATGTCTTTCATCAATTGCGATTGGGTGGAGACCGGGTTGGGCAGGGTAGGCTCCGCTTTGGCCGCTTCGGAAGTGCCGCCGGAGGCGGAGCGTGTGCAGGCGGCAGCCAGCAAGCTGAGCAGCGCGAGGGCGATCACACAAGCCAGGATTTTCTTATTCATTGATTTTCTCCTCCAAAATATTCCTTGCTAATTTTTATAATAAATATAACACTTATCATCTTAGCACGGCGCCGATTGCCAGTCAATAGAAACACCGGCAGTAAAACGCAGATGCAGGAGAGCACACTCTCCTGCATCTTATTTTAACCGGTTAAGTGTAATTATTGTACATTTTGCGGCAACTGAAACACGAACGGCGATTCACTGGGCAGCAGCATGGTGTTGATGTTGGGCGCCAGCTTGGTGATGTATTGATAGGTGAGCAATTCGGGATTGTTGGCAATGGCATCCTGGATCAGCTTCAAGGCGTCGGCTTCCGCTTGCGCCTCGATCATGCGGGCTTTGGCGTTACCTTCAGCGGCAATCACGGCTGCTTCGGCCGCGCCTTTGGAGGTTTCCACCGCCTGCTGGGCTTCCTGTTTGCGCTGTTCCACCACAAACGCGGCTTGCTTGGCCAACTGTTCGGCGATCTGCTTCTGCTCCACGGAAGCGGCATATTCATCAGAGAAGGTGATATTGCGCAGGACAAAATCAACCAGGATGAGGCCGTTTTCCTCCAGTTTTGTGGTCATGTTCTTGTTAATGAAATCGACCAGTTCGAAGCGTTTATCGGTGACCACGTCTTCCACGCCAAATTGGGAGACCGCGTCGCGGATGATGCCGCGCGCCTGGGCACGCACCAGGTCGGAATAACGATCCTGCCAAAGAATGTGCACGTCCACCACTTTTTCAGGATCGATCTGATAGATCACGGAAGCATCCACAAAGATCTCCTGCCCATCGGATGTGCGGGCGGTGATGGAATCGTCGCCCTAGATCGCGCCTTCATTAGTGGCAATGGACATGGTATACGCTTGACGCGAGATGGGATAAAGCTCGACCCGTTCGACAAAGGGCATGACCCAGCGCAGCCCCGGCTGTAAAGCCTCTTCGCGGTAGCCCTTGGGCGCGAGCGCCGAGATCACCACCCCGCGCTCCTCAGGTTCAACGAATACCAGCCCTGCGCTGAGAACAGTGGTCACAAGCGCGCCGACCGCCAGGATGATGGTGATCATGCGCGCGTTCTTGATCTTTTGCCCGCGGGCCGCCTGCACGCTGCTGAGGATCACAACACCCAAAACCGCCAGCCACAGGATAACGGATAAAACAGTGATCAAATCGGTAATTCTCATTTGTTCCTCCAATTAAACGGACATCAATGCCATCTTAATGATAGGTCATTTCACCGTTTAATATATACGAGAAAAGTAAATAATTGTTGTGCGGAGGAGGCTGCCTGGTTTATGCTTCGAGCAGGATGGTGACCGGGCCGTTGTTGTGGATTTCCACCAGCATGTGTGCGGCGAATTCGCCGGATTGCGTCGGAACGCCTTCTTTTTCCAACGCGGCAATGAAATAATCCACCAGCGGGCTGGCGATTTCAGGAGGCGCGGCTTTAAAAAAGGAGGGACGGTTGCCCTTCTGGGTATCGGCCA
>CALGUJ010000158.1 GCA_937902055.1 uncultured Pelolinea sp. | reverse complement strand
ACGATTGCCCAATCGGTTGCCAAGACCCATCGGGTGGTGATTGTAAATGAAGGCCATAACACCGGCGGATTCAGCAATGAAATCTCATCCAAAATTATGGACAATTGCTTTTTTGATCTGGATGCCCCGGTGATCCGCGTGGCTTCCGAGGATGTGCCTATTCCTTACAATAGCGTTCTGGAGGCGGAAGTCATTCCGGCTGAGAAAGATGTCCTTGCAGCCGTGAAAAAAGTAATGGCCTATTGATCTAAAAAAGTAAATCCGATCCACTGACCGGCAGTATTTTTTTACTGCCGGTTTTCTTTTTTTTTAATTACGTTTCATACCAGGGAAACGCCGATATTTAAAGGGTAGTAAAGCTATATAATTGATTTGCCGGGAACGAAATGTTGGAGGGAAGAATGGTTGATAAAGCTAAACTATCTCGTAAGATTTTCTTCTTTCTGTTTCTGATCGTAGTATTGTATTCGATCCTTTTTTTCATACCCGCGGGAACGTTCGATTATTGGCAGGCCTGGATGTACCTGATTTTGTTGATTCTCATGATGTCTGCCATGAGTATTTTCCTTATCAAAACCGACCCCGAATTGTTGCAGCGGCGTATGCAATACAGTGAGAGACGTAAAGAACAGAAGCGGCTCATATTCTGGTCTTACCCATTGTTTGTGCTAATCTTTATTATGCCTGGTTTTGACCAGCGCTTTGGTTGGTCGAATCTTTCCCCAGTAATTTCAATTATTGCTGAGGTCCTGGTGGTCATTGCTTATGGTTTTGTGGCGCTGGTATTCCGCGAAAATAGCTACACCTCGCGTATTATTGAAGTCGCACCGGATCAAAAAGTGATCGACACCGGACCCTATGCACTGATGCGTCATCCGATGTATGTAGGTATGCTGTTAATGTATTTCGCAACGCCGCTGGCTTTAGGATCCTGGGTGGCTTTCCTGGTTGCGCCGTTGATGATTCCGGTAATCGTCATCCGCATTAAGGACGAGGAAAAAACGTTGCTGGAGGAATTGCCTGGTTACCGCGAGTACACGCAGAAGGTCAAATACCGCCTCATTCCGGGTGTCTGGTAAGCGAATTAAAAAACCATTCACTATGATAAGCGAGGTGAACGGTTTTTCAACATTATTTTAATATATGCCCCGCTCCCTGAGCGCTTGCCTTCAGCGGTGCGTAGGGTATCGAAGTGAACAGTTTCTTTTATGTTTTTGCGAGGAGTGTGAAGCACGACGAAGCAATCTCAAGCACCAAAGAAACGTTTGCCAATCTGTCGAAATCTCTTTCAGGAAACTCCTCCCCACCAGCGGCAGCAGCACCGAAAAAACTTATCCTATTAGGCAGCTTTACCATGCTTTGGATGGATAAGCCTGACCAGGCGATCGGCTGCGGTTACCAGCAGCGCATCAATCAACAAAGCGACAAGTGCCAGCCAGACTACGTTGAAGTTCCACAGGGGTTGGTGCATGCTGTTCCGGGTCACGAACACCAAGTCGGTAAGGAAAACGCTGAATATCTTGAAAGCAGCAAGCAGCACCTGCGGCAGAATGGCCACCGTCAATCCGATGAGACGTCCAATGGTTTTGCGGGCATCGTGCGCCAGCATCAGGCCGGCTGTTGCCATGCTGGCTGTTCCGGCGAATCCCAACAAGAGTTGCACGGGTGTGTAACCGACCGCGTCGGCACTGACCGAGAATTGCCCTGAACGCAGCAGCACGTAGGCCACATGTATTATTGCCGGCAGCACACCTGCCGCGAAACAGGCGCGATAATCCTTCAGGGTCTTTCCGGATGGATTCTTGCGGCGGGTTTTGATCACCAGTAAGAAAATCAGAAAAGCCATAAAAACCAGCGAAAAGGGGTTGTAAACGGTGTTCATGGTAACCCAGTTGTAATCCAGTGCGTCCACCAGGCCGTCCCATAATGGCCAGTACCAGGGCGTTTTTTGCTGCAAAACGATCTCAAAACTTTCCCCATCTAGGAAAAAGATCAAATACTTGTCTCCGCCCAGGTTTAGGGTTTGCAGGTCGTTGTTGAAGAAAAAATCGCTTTCCCCGGCGGCAGTCAAGCCAGTGACGCGCGTGAAATTGTAGAGCGCGCCGTCCTCGACCTTGACAGCCAGGTAGCCGCGGAAATCAGTTGTGCCGTGGATGCGGCGTGTGCCGTTCTTGGTTTCGTCCGCCGTGATCGTGTAAGGTTGCTCGGCCGATAAATACGCGCGTGGGTCGCCTAACATGAAATACAATGGGGTGCTGGAAGAGACGCGCGCCTCCATGCGGTTGCGTATCTGCGCCATTACACCCAACGGGAATTCTTCCCAGGTGGACATACCGGGCACGTAAAATCCATGACGCATGATGAACGAATTGCTCACCACGGCGGTGTGGACGTGGCCGAGGTAGGCTGCGGCGCCCTGGTTGATAAAACCCAGGGCGATGGAATCAACTTTCCAGGGTTGGAACGAGCCACAGCTGGGTGTATCGACCACCAGCGCGTTCAGCGCGGGGATCTCCGCGGCGGTCAGGTTGGTATCCTCACCATGGTTCTCGGCGGTCGCGCCCCACATCCAGCGTGTGGCGGATACGTGCCGTACCCAGTAGAAATAATCGGATTTTTGCAAGGTTTTGACCAGACTATCCAGCGTCAGCGGGATTGGATCGGCGGCAGGCTGGTTGAGGTCGACGATAACCGGTGTCAGGATGCCCTGATCGATCTCCACATCCGAACCTAAAAAACTCTCCCCATTGCGGATCATTCGGCCGTTTCGCCACAATTGTTCAGCAGTTTCGATTGTCCCGCCGCTGATAAAGCCGATGGCCGGATAGTAATCCATGCTTTTTAAGATATCCCCGGTGCTCCACAAAGTGGTTTCGTCAATGCTTTGCGGGGCGGCAACCCACAGAATATACTTTGGCCGGTAAGCGATGGCCTGCGTGAGATTTTCGGTCAGGACTAGCCCTTCCGTCTCGGAGATGGTTTTGGCCAGGCTTTGATACGCATCCTGCGGGTTGCAGATAATCACGGTCTCCTGAATGGGTGTATCCAATGAAGCATTGCCCACATCAAGGCTGAACCGCCAGGCCCAATGAGTCAGGTTGAATCCGCTCTTGATCAGTCTAATGGCTTTTCGCAGCTCATATTGACTGAGTTCGCCTTCCCAGGATTCACGCGCGGGTACCTGACCGCTGAAGAGACTCTCCAGCACAGGCAAGGCGCGTTGGTCGCCGATCTGGCCCAAAGCCCAGGTGGTGGTATTGCGCGCGCCGTAATCCAGGCTTTCATCCCTCAACTGGATGGAGAGGGCTTCCACGCAGTCGCCTCCATAAGCGTCTTCAGCGGCAAGGCACAAGTTTTTTACGGTATAACCGATCCAGGTCGAGGAAACCACAAATAACATGACAAAAAGACTGAGACCAAGTATGGCGAGGTAAGCCATCATTCGTATGATTTTTCTGTTTTTAAGTATCACTTTCGTCTCCGGTGTAGAAAAAGACGTCCTCAATCTTGACGTTGAAATAGCGCGCAATGCGAAAGGCTAGAGTCAGGGAGGGCAGGTATTTGTCGTTTTCAATGGCAATCACTGTCTGACGGCTGACCTGCAGCAATTCGGCTAACTGTTCCTGAGTCAGGTCGTGCATGGCGCGGAGCACCTTGAGGTTATTCTTTTTGCCCATGGCCCCCATACTTTCTATCGAAAAAGAAGGACGAAATGCTATATAAGGTGATCAGGAACAGGGTCAGGTAAGCCAGGATAACGCCCAAGGATTCCAGGAAGAAATTGGAATCATGGCTCAATATCAATAAGCCCAAGGCGCTCAACCCCAAGGTGGGGGCAAAGATGGCATAGGTCAGTTGGGCGGCCTTTTCGCGCACGCTTTGCTCGCGCTCGTCCATGATTGGCCCGCTGCTCGAACGCACGCTGGTGAGGAAAAACAAACCGGCGATCGCGGTGAGTACTGCTAAAGCGTGTTGTGCGCGCATCAGCGCCAGAATGATCAATGCCGAAAGAAAGACGCTGACAATGATTTTTAATATCTTGGAGGTTATTCTATCCATGGCGTTAATGTACAACATGTTGTACATTAAGTCAAGTTATATTTACTATTATTTTCAAGAATAATTTGGAAAAAAAACATTCGAAATTTATCAGCCGTTTGTTGCCGGCCGGTAGTTGGATCTTAGTGATTAAGATGGAATAAAAAGCCACCCGTGTTGTGGGTGGCTTGGTTTGGTTCAGTTACCCGATATCTCTTTCAAGAAACTCCGGCCTACCAGCGGCAGCGGCACCGAGAATACCTCACCGATGGTCGCGGCCACAACCGCGGATTATATTAATTTGTCATTGCGAGCCGCAGTGCGGCGAAGCAATCTTGAGCACTAATGAACCACGAACTAATCCGTCGAAATTTCTTTCAAAAAGCTTCGGCCCACCAGCGGCAGCGGCACCGAGAATGCCTCACCGATGGTCGCGGCCACGTCCGCGAATGATTCGCGGATGCCTAGATTGACATTATTCTTTACTTTCTTTCCGAACACCAACAGAGGGATGTACTCACGCGAGTGGTCGGTGCTGGGGGTGGTGGGATCCACGCCGTGGTCGGCCACGATCATGGCAATGTCGCTATCGCTCATCTTCTCACGGATGGTCGGGACATAGGCGTCGAATTCCTCCAGTTTCTGCGCATAGCCTTTATAATCGTTGCGATGCCCGTAGGTCATGTCGAATTCCACCAGGTTGGCGAACAACAGGCCGGTGAAATCCTCACTCATGAAATCGGTCATAGCCTGGATGCTTTCCATATTAAAAACCGAGTGGTGCGTTTTGCTGATGCCGCGCCCGCCGAACAGGTCATCGATCTTGCCGGTGGCGTATACCTTGTGGCCGTTCTTGAGCAAGGTGTCCAGCATGGTATCGGTCGGCGCCAGCAGCGGATAATCGTGGCGGCGTTTGGTGCGCGTGAAATTCTCCGCGTTGGTGCCGGTGAAAGGCCGCGCGATCACGCGCCCCACGGCATGCTCGCCGGTCAGCATTTTCCGTGAAATATCGCATACCCGGTAGAGTTCTTCGATCGGGATGATTTCTTCGTTCGCGGCAATCTGGAATACCGAATCGGCCGAGGTGTATACGATCAGCTTTTTCGTGCGCATGTGTTCCTCGCCCAATTCCTTGATGATCTCGGTGCCTGAAGCTGGTTTATTGCCCAGTACTTCATAGCCGGTCAAGCGCGTGAACTCGTCCAGGACTTCCTTGGGGAAGCCGTTGGGGTAGGTGGGGAAAGGGCGTTCGACCTCGATGCCCATCAATTCCCAGTGGCCGGTGACTGAATCCTTTCCTTTGGAAATTTCGTTGCACTTGCCATAAGCGCCGCGCGTATTTTCCCGCGCCGGCACGCCTTCGATGAAGGTAATATTACCCAAACCCATCTCGCCCATGTTCGGCAGGTTTAATCCGCCTAAAACACGGGCAGTGTTGGCAAGAGAATTGCTGCCGGCGTCGCCGTATTGCTCGGCATCCGGCAGTTCGCCTGCGCCCACGCCGTCCAAAACGATCACTGCTATACGTTTAATTTCCATAATTCATCCCTATAATTTAATGATATGAGCGATAGATTATACTCTTTCACGGATGTTAACCAAAGCTGAAACCGTAAGAGATATATAAAAAAGGGATCGTTAAGTGCTATTTTAATAAAATGCAAATATGACAAAATTCCGAAATCGGTTAAATTAAGTTTAGCAGGTAAGGAGTGAAAATATGAAAAAAGAGAATCCCGCCGCATTCATCGGTATTGGTGTTGTGGTTTTGATCGCCGCCGGCTTGGCTTGGGCCGGCAGCCAGGGTGGCCTGAAGTTATTGGGTTGGCCGATCTTTGCCATAAGCATTGCCCTGGTTTTCGTAATTCAATGGCTCGCTTTTATCCCCGCCTTCATCTTTCAGACAGAGAAATTCTTTGATTTAACTGGCAGCTTGACCTATATATCCGTGACACTCTTCGCCTTGCTGATCAGCGGCAGCGTGGACTTACGCTCGGTTTTACTGGCTGGCATGGTGGTCTTCTGGGCGGCTCGATTGGGGAGCTTCCTGGTGACCCGCATCCATAAAAGCGGTAAAGACAGTCGTTTTGATGACATTAAACCTTCCTTCGGGCGCTTTTTGCAGGTCTGGACAGTGCAAGGCTTATGGATTTCCTTCACTTTTGCTGCCGCTTTGGCGGCCATCACTAGCCAGGTCAAGGTCAACCCTGATGGATTCGCGCTGGTTGGCTTTCTCGTCTGGGTACTCGGTTTAGGGATTGAAGCACTGGCAGACCATCAGAAAAACGTCTTCCGCAGCGACCCAAAAAATAAGGATGCCTTCATTCGCAGCGGGCTATGGTCCTGGTCGCGTCACCCCAATTATTTTGGCGAGATCACGCTTTGGGTGGGTGTCGCTTTGGTGGCGTACCCGGTATTGTATGGTTGGCAGATGCTCACTCTCATATCCCCCATTTTTGTAGCTTTTCTCTTGATTAAAGTGAGCGGTATTCCTTTGCTCGAAAAACGGGCGGATGAAAAGTGGGGCGCACAGGCGGATTATCAGGCGTACAAAGCGCGCACTTCCGTTCTATTACCCTTGCCGCCGCGGAAAGTATAGCTGAAAATGGATTGCATGGTTTATCGAACCTCTGCTTCAGAAAATCCGATAAAAGATTAACACACGGAATTGAAATTTATAGTAGACTATGTTACTGCTTGTTAAACGAAAGTTCTAATTACGATGTACGTTTGGATTTGGAACTATGTTTACTCAGCAATAACAGAGGAAAGGAGTTCCAAATCATGTCCGAAAAAGTAACAGGAACCGTAAAATGGTTCAACGGTAGCAAAGGCTACGGCTTTATCCAGCGCGAAGGTGGCGAAGATGTCTTTGTCCATTTCAGCGCCATTGTTGGTGATGGATTTCGCAATCTGGAAGAAGGCCAGCGTGTCGAGTTCGTCGTGACCCAGGGCCAAAAAGGTCCCCAGGCAGAGAACGTAGTTATTCTCTAGACGAAAAACAAACGAGTTTGGAAATGGGCAGTCGCGAGATTGTCCATTTTTCTTTTAATCGGGTTCTCCGCTTTCCCTCCCGAAGTTTTCGGGTAAAATTCTACCCGTGAATAAATTAGATCAATTACCCGAAAATGTATTTAATAAAGTCGAGGTGGTTGCCATTGCTACTACCGGTGCTGATGGTCCGCATATCGAGGCAACCTGGGCTGATTTTACGATTGTGCAGCAGGCATATGGAAAGGACCTGATCCTGATCCCTGCCGGTGGATACAAAACTA
>CALGUJ010000157.1 GCA_937902055.1 uncultured Pelolinea sp. | reverse complement strand
AAAAGGTCGCTTCCATGGCAAAAAATACCCAAAAAAGCGTTCGCAGCCTGGTCATCTACGAAATTTACGTGCGCAGTCACAGCCCGCAGGGCACTTTTCAAGGCGTCAGCGACGATTTGCCGCGCATCAAATCCCTGGGTGTGGACGTCGTCTGGCTGATGCCCATCCATCCCATCGGCCGCGTGCGGCGCAAGGGCTCGCTCGGCTGCCCCTACGCCATCGCCGATTACACCAGCGTGAATCCCGAATACGGCAGCCTGGCGGATTTCACCCGCCTGGTCGAAAGCGCCCACGCGCTCGGGCTCAAAGTCATGATCGACGTGGTTTATAACCACACCGCGCACGACTCCGTGATCCTGCGCGACCATCCAAACTGGTACCACGCCGACGCCTCCGGCCAACCCGCCACCACCGTACCGGAATGGAGCGACGTGATTGACCTGGATTTCGTTCACCCGGATTTATGGGAGTATCTGATTGGCGCTTTGGATCAATGGGCGCGGTTGGGCGTGGATGGTTTCCGTTGTGATGTGGCTTCCATCGTCCCGCTTGATTTCTGGCTGCAGGCGCGCGCCGCTATCGAAAAGATCAATCCCGCCTGTCTCTGGCTGGCCGAATCGGTGGAGGCTCGTTGGGTGGCGCAGCGCCGCGCTGCCGGTCTGCCTGCCTGCTCCGATAGCGAACTCTGCCAGGCCTTTGACATCACCTACGATTATGATGTCTTTGACGCCTGGAAAAACGTCGTGGAATGTAAGCTTGACCTGCAATTCTACCTGGACCTGCTGCGCCTGCAGGATTGCATCTATCCGCACAATTACGCCAAGCTGCGTTTCGTGGAAAATCACGACCAGCCGCGCATCATATCTTTCGCGCCGGAGCGCCGCCGGGCGTTGGCCTGGACAGCCTTTCAGGCTTTCAATAAGGGCGCCTGGTTGATCTATGCCGGGCAGGAATCCGCCGCCGCGCGCCAACCCTCCCTGTTTGAAAAGGAACCGCTGGATTGGGGCAGTTATGAGCTGTCCGATTTTCACTACCGCCTGGCCCTCATCAAGAAAGACCCCGCCGTGACCGCCGGAGAACTGATCTGGGTTCAGCATGCTCCCGCGGTCCTGGGTATCTGGTACTCCGCTGCGGGCTGCCTGGCCGGCGTTTTTAACGTCCAGGGGAATAGCGGCGAGATGGCCGTCGCGATTCCAGACGGCAGCTACACCGACCGCCTGACCGGCCGGGCGCTGGTCGTCGAAAATGGAAAGTTGTCCATCCCGGAAGATGCCATCATCTTTAATTGCGCTTTGTCTCAGGTACCTCAAACCGGCCCGACCTTGTTGTTATAAAGCGGGTTGCCGCCTGCCCTGCCTGCCTGATGCGATTCCAATTCGCAATGCCTCTATTTTGGTCATGAAAAATCCGCCGATTGGGACTATACTCATGGGTTGACAATAAGCATCACAACTGTATGGATGTTGGCATAACCTATAATTCGTTTGCATTTAAAAAAATGCTGCCGGAAGAACGCGAACTGAAGGCTACCAGTTTCGCAATCGGCAGGCATCTGCAAAAATTGGGCCACCATGTGCGCTATTTCGACATGGACAATCCCGAGGATATCAAATCCCTGTGTGCCGATAAACCGCAAGTGGTGTTCGATACCTGCGAACGCATTCACGACGATCCGCGTGGTGAATCCTATACCGCCGCGCTGCTGGAATTCCTGCGCATCCCTCACACCCGCACCAACTCCTTTCAAATTGCCCTGGGCATCAACAAAGTTCGGGTGAAATTACTCCTGGAGTATTATCACATCCCCATCCCGCGCTTCCAGGTTTTTCATTCGGGTGACGACGAGCTGCGGCCTGACCTGCCCTTTCCTTTATTTGTCAAAGGCATTGCCAGCGAAAACAGCATCGGCATTGATGAGCACTCCCTGGTGACCAATACGCGCGAATTGAAACAGCAGGTCGAGAAGATCAACACCGTTTTAAAACAGCCCGCCCTGGTGGAGGAGTTTATCGGCGGCAGGGAGTTTTCCGTGGCGGTTCTGCCCGGCATCACCAATTGCGCCCTGCCCATCATGGAAATCGAATTCGACGACCTGCCGCCCAACAAACGCTACCTGGACTACAAGGCCAAATGGATCACGCGTTCCGACCAATACAAGCGCACTGTCCCGGTCTACCCGGTCAATCTGCCGGAGGATGAGCAAAACCTCATCAGCAGCACGGCCTTGAAGTGCTTCAACATTTTGGGCCTCGATTCCTATGCCCGTATCGATATGCGCTACAATGATCGCACACCTTATGTGCTGGAGGTCAACCAGAATCCCAGTATCAACGAAAACGGCAGCGGCTACGTCCACAGTTGCGAAAACCACGGCATGGATTACGAAGATATGATCGTCGCGCTGTTGGATAATGCCGTTCGGGGAGAGCTGTGAAAATTCTCCTGTTGGAACCGGCTGATTGTGACCCTGCTGCAGCAGCCAAAGTGACGGTCATCAGCCGCATCCTGGCGCAGCTTGGCCATCGGGTGATCGCACAGGATTCCGGCGACGGATTTTTCAGCCGCGTAATCGGCGAAAAACCGCAGGTGGTTTTCAACCTGGCCAGCGTGTACGCTTGGGAGAAAACCGCTTACATCCCGGCCATTCTGGAAATTGCCGGCGCGCGCTACACCGGTTCAGGCTTTCTCACCCTGTCCCTGCTGCGCCATCCGGTCAAACTGCTTCCGCTGTTGGAAAAGTCCGGTATTCGCATTCCGCCTTACCGCGTCGTCAAAGCCGGTGAGCCCGGCCCGGCAGGTTCTTTGCGCTATCCGCTTTCCATCCTTCAGGATGACCGCCAAAACCAGGCAGTGATCGCTTCAGCCCGTGAATTACCGCGGGCGTTGCAAGCCTTCCCGCCGCAGGAAGAATTGGCCTTACGTGAAATCCCAGGCAGCCCCGCCCCCAGCGTTTTTATCCTGGATGCCCAAGTGTTCCCACGCGACACTCCTCCATCCCTGGTTCAACCCGCCCTGGCCGCTTACCATCTGATTGAAGCGCGCGGCCTGGCCCGTTTTGATTTTCTGCTTGCGGAGGAACCGCTGTTGGCCGCGATCGACGCCGCCCCCGATCCGCTCAACGAAGATCTTTTGAAAGCGGCCGCGTCGGCCGGACTTGATGAAACAGCCATCATCCGCATGATGATCGCGCAGGCAGGCAGCGATTGATTTAATTTTTCGACTCACGATTTTGTAGATGAGAACATTCAAATGACTGATTCAAGTGTGACCATCAGAATGCTGCAAGATAACGAAAGCGACCTTCGCCAGGTAGTCGAAATTGAAAACCTGTCATTCAACAAGGACGATGCCTAT
>CALGUJ010000156.1 GCA_937902055.1 uncultured Pelolinea sp. | reverse complement strand
AGCACGAACTGAAGCACCTGCACACCTGCGGCTTCGGCGGCTTTGCGGATGTTCTCCACGGTTGTTTCCGCGGCAGTGATGATGTGCGCTTCCACATCCAGGCGATAGCCATGCATGCCGACCGGCTGGCTGATGCCATCCTGCCCGTCCACGGTGAAGCCGCGCTGAATGACGTGGATAATTTCACGGTTGTGTGGGATGGCTACAGACTGTGCGGCTTCCAGTGCGCGATTGACGTCCGACTGGCGTACCACGCCGCCGGTCACACCGGCAGTGCCCTTGCTGTTGATGGAGGACACGTGCGAGCCGGCCAGGCTGACCCAGGCCGAGCGGATCTCGTAACCGGACGAGCGCTGGGCTTTTTCAACCGAGCGGGCAATGGCAACCGTGGCATTTTCCAGGTCGACCATCACGCCGCGTTTCATGCCGCGCGAGGGTTCGATGCCGACACCCATGATGCGCAACTGGCGATCTTCCTCCACCCTGGCGACCAGTGTGCAGATCTTGGTGGTACCGATATCAATTCCGACAATAGTTTGATCTTCCATAGTCATTAATCCACACGATAATACGGCGCGTTCAGAAATTCCACGCTGACCATGCTGGGGTTAATCCCCTGCGATTCCAAATTCCGCACGATGGTTTCGTACATGACCATCTTGTCGTTGATGTTCTCCAATTTACGGCCGACAAAAACGTCCCATCCGCGGGCGTCCGCCCAACCCAGGCCGCGCTGTTTCTGGTAAAGCAGGGTTTTTTCGGCGGGCATCCAGGCATTCAACTGCAGCACACCCAACAGCAGGCTGCTGTCAATGTGCTTGGGCTGGGAAAAGAAAGCCAGATCGGACAAACCGGGCTTATTGATCGATTTATCCTGAATGATCTTGAGCGTGCTTTCTTCCCCGGAAAGATCTCTTTCGAGCTGATAGACAGGCAGCGAATCCGCTGAAATGGTGAGCAGATCCGGAGAAGCGCCGCGCGCAGGGATGAGGTATCCCTCGGTGTCGATCCACATGACCGAATTTTTCATCTGCCAGATGAACATCGGCTGGCGTTCCACCACGCTGATGGTGATGCCGGCAGGCAGCGAAACGCGCACCTTGATGTCGCGCAGTTCGGGGAAAGCGGCGGCGATGGCAGACTGAATTTCCTGGGGCTGCACCGCAAAGATGTGCTGACCCAGGGCGGTCACCTTCGTAAGCACTTCTTCCTGTGTCAGGCGCTGCAACCCTTCGACCTGGATGCTGGACACCCGGTAATCGGGCGACCGCCAGGCGGTGAACAGCAGGTAAGAGAAAAGACCGACCAATGCCAGGCTGAGCAGGCGCCAGCCGGGTTTCAGGCGGCGCTTGACGGCGGCAAATTCTTCGCTGCCGGCCGCGGCGGAATGGGAGAGGCGGGCAGCGCCGGGGCGCGGCTGAACCACCGGAGGATCGATCGCCCGGCGCGCAGCCTGCCGGACGGTGCTCTGGCTTTCCTGGTTCAGTTTGCGGCGTACGGTTTCCGAACGCCTGCGCGGATCGCGCTCTCGCATATCAGTTAATCTCCGAATGTCCTTTTGCTTTTATTGCGCTCCTGCTTCCGGTCGAGCGCCAAATCAACCAGGCGTTCGATCAGGGCGGGGTAGGGCAATCCGCTGGCATCCCACAACTTGGGGTACATGCTGATCGAAGTGAAACCGGGTATGGTGTTGACTTCATTGATATACAACTCGTTCGTATCCCGGTCGAGCAAGAAATCGACGCGCGCCATGCCGGCGCAGTCGATGGCTTTATAAGTGCGCAGCGCCAGTTCTTTTACCCTGGCGATCAACTCGTCTGAAATTGGGGCTGGTATGAACAACCCGGATTTTCCGTCGATGTACTTGGCGTTGTAGCTGTAAAATTCATCCGAAGGAACGATCTCGCCGGGGGTGGATACTTGCGCATCTTCATTGCCCAATACGCTGACCTCGATCTCGCGGGCATTGATGCCGCGCTCCACCAGGATGCGGCGGTCATAGCGGGCGGCTTCCATCAGCCCTTCATAAAGATCGGATCGATTTTTCACCTTGGTGATACCCACGGAGGAACCCAGGTTGGCAGGCTTGACAAAGAAGGGGTAAGGGCCGAGGGCTTCAGATTTTTGAATGATGGCTTCGATGCCTTGTTCCACATCCCGGCGGGTGCACACGATCCAATCGGCGATCGGGATATCGTTGGCGCGCATCACGTCCTTGAAAATGGATTTATCCATGCCGAGCGAGGAACCCAGCACGCCCGCGCCAACGTAGGCGATGTCGGCCATTTCGAAAAAGCCCTGCAGGGTGCCGTCCTCGCCGAATGTGCCATGCAGCACCGGAAAAACCGCATCCAGGCGCGTGACGGGCGAAATCACCTCGCGACCAGCTTCCAGCACCCGCTTGTAGAGCGTACTGTCGCCCGGTTCGGGCAGCAGGAACACGCGGTACAGATCCTGGGTTGAACCTTTCTCAAGGGATTCGAGCACGTGTTCACCGGACCACCAGATACCCTGATGATCGATGCCGATCTCGGTGACCTCATATTTACTGCGGTCCAGAACGGAAAGAACCGAGCGCGAAGACATCAGCGAGACTTCGTGCTCGCCGGAGCGACCGCCCAGGATAATGCCTAATTTGATTTTTTCTGCCATTATTTCACCGCCTTTAAAGCTGGTTTAGTCTGTAAAAAATCCGGAAGGTCATCCCAATCACCGATGGCCTCGATCTCCGGGATCAGCGCGATATTGAATTGTTTTTCAACGGACTCTCTGGCCAGGACCAGCAAATCCAAAATATCCTGCGCCCTGGCGCCGCCTTCATTGATAATGAAATTGGCATGCTTGGGGCTGATGACCGCGCCGCCGATCCGCTTGCCTTTCAAGCCCACAGCTTCGATCAAACGCCCGGCTTTGTCATTGGGTGGGTTGCGGAAGACCGAGCCCATGCTTGCCCCGGGGGGCTGGTTGCGCGAGCGTCGTTCGCGGAATGAATCGATATCCGCCCTGATTTTTTGAGCGTCTCCGCCGGCAAGCTCGAAGGTGGCTGAAAGGATCACCGCTTCTTCAGTTTCTCGCTTGAGAAGGCTGGCGCGGTAACTGTATTGAAGCTGCTCGCAGGTCCAGTCCGAACGGCCGCTGACGCGGTGCAGCACGTCGGCTTTGACCAGACTGCTGCAGGTCTCCCTGCCGAACGCGCCGGCATTGCCATAGACCGCGCCGCCAACTGTGCCGGGGATGGTGGCGGCCCATTCCATGCCGCTCAAGCCGCGCAGCGCCAACTGGCGGCCGAGATTGATCATCAGCGCGCCGGATTCGGCCCAAACCGTGATGGGCTGGCTGCGCGCGTTGATCTTGATGTTGTGGGCATGGTTGATGATCACCACGCCGCGGATACCCTTATCGCTGATCAGCAGGTTGGAACCGCTGCCGAGCACTTTTAGCGGCACATCCATGGTCCACACCCTAGAGATCATATCGGCCAATCGGTCGGCAGAATGCGCGATCAACAGCGCGTCGGCCGGGCCGCCCACGTTCATGGTGGTGAAATTGGCCATTTGCACGGATTCCTGCAAATCGCTGCCAAAGGTGCTGCGGAGAGTCTCCAGAACTTCTTTACGCATGGATGGCGGTTCCTTTCAGATAAGCGAGCACATCCCGGCTGATTTGGTCGGCGTCGCCAGCGGAAAGCACCAGCAGAACGTCACCGGGCTGGAGATGATCGATCAGATATTGCGATACGTCTTTCAGCGCCGGAATTTGGCGCGCGTCGGGATGGGACATCAGGCGCACGACCTCGCGCGAAGAGAAATCCTGCGGCTTTTCGCGCGAAGCGTAAATTTCGGTGACAATAACGTGATCGCAATCGCCGAAAGCATCCTTGAAATCCTGCATCAATTGGCGCGTGCGGCTATAGGTGTGCGGCTGCCAAACCGCCCAAATGCGGCGCTCGGGGTAACGGCAGCGCGCGGCTGAGAGGGTGGAACGAATCTCGGTAGGGTGATGCGCATAGTCATCAATCACGGTGATACCGTTAACTTCACCTTGAATGTCGAAGCGCCGACCGGTGCCGGAGAATTGGCGCAGGGCAGCGATGGCATTTTCAAGCGGTAAACCGGCTTCGTTGATGACAGTCAGGGCTGCGGCTGCGTTGAAAGCGTTGTGATTGCCGGGGATGCCCAGACGGATTTCACGGGATTCCGTTGAACCCGGCACGGTCAGGTCGAAAACCACACCGCAGCCAGGATCGTGATGAATACTGGAAAGGCGATAGGGCAGATCGGGAGCCGTCCCGTAAGGGATGACCGTCAATGCGGTGTTCACCAGGCCCATCAATTCGGCTGCACGGGGATGATCGGCGCAGGCAACCAGTTTTCCGCCGGGCTGCACCAGGCGGGCGAGTTTCAGAAAAGCCTGGAAGTAACTTGCGGGGGTGGGGTAACAATCGGGATGATCGTGCTCGATGTTGGTCACCACCAGGTAATCGGGCCGCAAGC
>CALGUJ010000155.1 GCA_937902055.1 uncultured Pelolinea sp. | reverse complement strand
ATCTGCCAGGCGACCACCGCGCCGGTCGGCAGGGCGGCGTAGGGCACGCCGGCAATGCGCTCGAACGCCAGCGGCTTTACCATACCGGCATAGATCTCCGTGACCAGCTTGAACAGCGCCGGGTAGGAGACCACGCGGCGCAGGTCGATGTAGATGGGGGATTGCTTGCCGGAGGCCAGGGTGAAGCTGCCGAATTTTACGCAGCCGGTGTTGAACAATTCCACCGCCAGTTTTTCTTTGGTCGAAACCGGCTTAAGTGGATTGGTTTTGGCCTCTTGCGTGAAGCGCTCGATCTGGTCGCACAGTTCGCGGGCCGCCCGGCGCGGATCGGGCGCGCCCATCACCGCGCGCGAAACGGGGATGATCAAGCCGCTGCCATCGGCGCGCAGCCCGGCGCGCAGCGATGCGCCCAGGTCGCCGCCCTGCGCGCCCACTCCGGGCACCAGGATCCAGTTCTGCGGGCAAATTTGGCGCACGCGCGCCAGCACTTCCGGCTGGTTGGCGCCCACCACCAGGCCGACCTGGTCGGGCGAACCCCAATTTTTCGATAACGCGGCGATGTGCTCGTACATGGGCGGTTCGCCGTGCAGTTGCACCTGCGTAGCGGAAGGATTGGAGGTATAGCACAGCAGGAAAACGGACTTGCCTTCATATAGCAGGAAGGGCTTGACGCCGTCCTCGCCGAGGTAGGAGTTCAGCGTGACCGCGTCGGCTCCCCACTGCTCGAATACCGCTTTGGCGTGCGCTTCGGCCGTCGAGCCGATGTCGCCGCGCTTGACATCCAGCAACAAGGGGATTTCCGCGGGGATAGCCTGTATTATGCGCTTTAGGCCGCTCAACCCCGGCAGGCCAAACTGTTCGTAGAAAGCCAGGTTGGGCTTGTAGCAGCACACCAGGTCGGCGGTTTGCCCGACGATGGCTTTGCCCCACTCCGCCAGGCGGTCCTCGATCTCACCGCCGGCCGGCAGGTTCTCCAGGGTCGGGTCCAGACCGACGCACAGCAGCGAGCGATTCCTCTGAACAGCTTCTTCCAATTTTGAAACGAAACTCATGCCACACCTCCTGTTGGTTTTTTTTCAATAAAACAAAATTATGCCTCGCCCAGCACCGCCGCCAGCAGCGCCATGCGTACGTACATGCCGTTCTGCACCTGGCGGAAGTAAGCGGCGCGCGGATCGCGGTCGACCTTGTAGTGGATCTCGCCCACGCGCGGCAGCGGGTGCATGACGACCATTTTTTGCTTGGCCTGAGTCAACGTTTCAGGTGTGATCTCGAAGTAATTCTTGACCTCTTCATAGAGCGCCATATCGGTAAAGCGTTCTTTCTGAATGCGGGTCACGTAGAGCACATCCACATCCTTGATCACGTCCTCGATGCGGTCGGTCTCGCGCACGTCCATGCCCTTGTTGATCAGCTCGTTCATCATGTTCAAAGGCAGGCGCAGGGTATCGGGTGAAACGTAACGCAGGCTGACGTCGTAGTTCATCAGCAGCTTGGTCAGGCTGTGCACAGTGCGCCCGTTGCGCAGGTCGCCCAGCATGGCGATCTTCAACCCATCGATCTGGCCCAGTTCCTTGCGGATGGTGTAGATATCCAGCAGCGCCTGGGTGGGATGCTCGCCTGCCCCATCGCCGGCGTTGATGATCGGCACCGAAGAATATTTGGCAGCCTGGGCAGCCGAACCGATCTCGGGATGGCGCAGGACGATCAGGTCGGCATATTTTTCAAGGGTGAGCATGGTATCCACCAGGCTTTCGCCCTTGGAAACCGAAGAGTACTGGATACCCTGGGTGATGGGGATGGTGCCGCCGCCCAGGCGTTCCATGGCGGCGATAAAGGAGGAGCTGGTGCGCGTGCTGGGTTCGTAGAACACGCAAGCCTGGATGTAGCCCTTGAGCAGGTCGCAGCGGCCGACCTTTTCGGACATGGCAGCCATTTCTTCGGAGCGGGTGAAGATGTACGATAAGGCATCCTTGTCGAACTGATCCACCGAGAGGATGTCTTTCTGATAGAAACCGTTCTTGATCTTGGGCTGCCTGGCCATCTTTTCCAGGTCGAACAACTTGGGTAACTCCACTTGATTCATCTTTTCTCCTTTTTCACTATTTATGATTTTGAATAATGACTGACAACTCCGTCTTTAACCACTTCCCGGCCGCGCAGTGTCACGCGCTTCACACGCCCGCGCAGGCGCATACCCTCGAAAGGCGTCCAGCCGCACCTGGTGTAGAGCGGATGATCGGGAAAGCTGTAAATTCCGCCCAGATCCACTTCCACCCAGGTATCCGGCTGCTCCGGCAGGTTGAATATACGGCGCGGATTGGTGTGCATCAGCGCCGTCAGCCGTTCCAGGCTCAGGCGCCCGTCCGCCACGGCGGTGAGCATGAGCGGCAGTGCGGATTCCAGGCCCGGCACGCCCGGCGGGGGGTTGAGCGGGTCGGCCTTTTCCGCCAGGGTATGCGGCGCGTGGTCGGTGGCCAGCACATCCACGGTGCTGTCGATGTGCGCCCAGAGCGCGTCCACATCGCGCTGCTCCGCCAGACGCGGGCGCATGTCGCCCAACGGTCCCAGGCGGCGCGCGTCGGCCTGCGTCAGGAATAGGTGATGGGGGGTCACCTCGCAGGTGACCGGCAGGCCTTGCGCCTTGGCGGCGGCAATCCACTCGATTTCTTCTTTGCGGCTGACATGGCAGAAATGGAAAGGCCGGCGAAGCTCCTCCGCCAAAGACAGCGCTTGCCGGATGGACTCGCCTTCGGCGTGCACGGCGATCACCTTTTC
>CALGUJ010000154.1 GCA_937902055.1 uncultured Pelolinea sp. | reverse complement strand
GTCGAGAAATGGATGAAATGCTCCTCCGCGTCGGCCGGACGGTAGATGAAATCGCCCATTGTCAGTTGATCGGCTTTCACCGGCTTGCCGCGGATCTCGCGGCAGCGGATGCAGCGGCAGCGCTGGCCGCGCCGCTCCAACTCCTGCATCACGTCCAAACGCAGGCTCGAACGACGGCTGCCGGCCTGGATATAGCTGGCCGGGATGTCACGGATGATGCGGTTGACACGCGAGTAAACCGGGATGTGCGGCTTGATATCCGCGATCAATTCCACCAATTGTTCGGTGCTGTAAGGCTGATAACGCCCCTCCTGCCAAAAGGCATACAACGGCGCTTCGCGCAGCAGTTGGGTGGGGTAGATCTTGATCTCGTCCGGGCAAAAACCGCCCGACCACATTTTTTGAAAATCCGCGCGGTCCGAATCCGGCGTGGCGCCCAACAGATTGGGCATCCAGTGCAGCACGATCTTGAATCCGGCTGCCCGCAGCAGGGCGCAGGCATCCAGGGTCGCCTGCACGTCGTGCCCGCGGCAATTCAACCGCAGGATTTCATCATCGAAACTTTGCGCGCCCATCTGCACTTTCGTAACGCCCAGGGAGCGCATGAAAGCCAATTCAGCGGGGTTGATGGTATCCGGGCGTGTTTCCACCACCAAGCCCACATTGCGGCTGCTGGCGGTTTGATTGATTGCCTGGGCTTCTTCAAGCGAAGCGCTCTCGCAACCATTCATGGCATCCAGGCAGCGTTTGACGAATTTTTTGCGGTATGCTTCCGGATAGGCGCTCCAGGAGCCGCCCAGGATGAGCAATTCTATCTTGTCAGTGGGATGACCGATGGCCAGGTAGGAATCCAGGCGGGATTTCACCTGCAAATAAGGATCGAAATTGTTTTGGAAAGCCCTGGCCGCTCCGGGTTCTTCGCGCAGGTAGCTTTTGGGGAGCTGCCGATCGTCGGGGCAGAACAGGCATTCTCCCGGGCAATCGTGCGGCTCGGTCAACACGGTCACCGTGGAAACGCCCGAGAGCGAACGCACCGGTTTCATGCGGATGCGCGCCAGCAGCGTGGAATTCTCGGCCAGAGTACCCTCCGCGATTTTTTGCCGGTATACGTGCACCAGCGTGTGCTTGGCGATATAGCCGCCGGCTTTGAGGGGATGGCTGCGCACGGCTTTCATCACCGGGATGCCTTGCAGGATCTCGTCCAGTACCTGAGCGGCGATTTCAAGCTGCTCAGCGCTGTATTGACGTGCGTTTTGCCAGGATTTTCTATCCATTTTTTTATATTCTCGATCCTTCGAAACCGCTATAATGAAATTGTATGGAAGAATGGGTTATCGAGAAGATCATACAGATCAATCAGGAATTCTATCAAAAATTCGCGGGTTCTTTTTCGGCCACGCGTTCCCAGGTTCAACCCGGCGTGGCGCGATTGCTGGAGGGAACCCCTGATGGCGTGAACTGGCTGGATATCGGCTGCGGAAACGGAACGTTGGCCCTGGCGTGGTTGACGCAGGATCGCAGCGGCAGCTACTGTGGCTGCGATTTCAGCCAACCGCTTTTGGATGAAGCGAACAGAAAGGTTGCGGAATACACCAGCCGCAAAGATGCGCAGTTGGAATTTCAACTGGTGGATCTCAACCGGAAAGGTTGGGACCAGAGTTTGCCGGCCAGGGATTGGAATGTGGTTTCGCTTTTCGCCGTGCTGCATCATATCCCCTCTCAAAAGAAGCGCCGGATGCTGATGAAACAGCTCAGGCATCTGGCCGGCCTTAAAAGCCGCCTGTACCTGTCCGTTTGGCAACTGGAAAACAGCCCGCGCCTGCTGCCGCGCGTGAAGCCCTGGGAGATCGTGGGCATCCCTCACCGCGAGGTCGAACAGGGCGATGTGCTGATGGATTGGCGTGCCGGGCTTGAGGAAAAAAGCGGGGAACCGGCGCTCCGTTACGTACACATTTTTTCCGAGGTTGAAATGCTGGAATTGGCGGCAGAGGCCGGTTTCAGCGTTGCCGAGACTTTTTATTCCGATGGCCGTGAGGGCAATTTGGCGCTTTACCAGGTTTGGCGCTGAAGATGTTTTGTGTTGTAGAATAAATTAAATAAAAATCAGGAGAATGAAAATGGCGAGCAGCAATATCGATCTGGGGAAATTATTCAAGGAAGTGTCCAAGGCAGTAACGGCAAATCAGGATTCTCTGAACCAGGCCGACACCTACAATCATGATCATGGCGACCATATGGTTGAGATCTTCGATGTGATCTCACAAGCCATGAAAGAAAAGAAGAGCGCTGACCCGGCGGATCAATTGGAATACGCGGCTCAGTTGCTGCGTATGCAATCCAACAGCGGTTCCGCCAAGCAGTACTCGGAAGGATTGAAAAGCGCAGCCAAGCAGATGACTGGAAAAGAGTTGGACGCCAACAGCGTGATCACCATGCTTTCAACTATCCTGGGCTCCTCAGCCGGAACGGCATCCTCAGGGACTTCATCTTCGGCTGGCGGCGATTTGCTCGGATCCCTGATCGGCGGTCTGTCCGGAAGTTCAAGCGGTTCCGAAGGCCTGGATTTGGGAGACCTGCTGACCGCAGGCATGAGCTATATGTCAGCCAAGCAAAGCGGCAAGAGCGACCTGGAAGCCCTGACCGGCGCGCTGGTATCCGGCAGCCAATTCGCCGGGGAGTCCGATGCGCGCGCGCAATCCACGGAATTAGTGACTTCCACTGTGCTCAGCGCCCTGACGGCCATGATGAAGAAATAATTTTAGAAATTCAACGCGATAAACCGCGCCCGGTTCGCCGGGCGCGGTTATTAATTTGCGCATATAATAGGTCAAGTTTTATAGGGTAAAGGATCTTAAAAAATGAATGTCGCGTTGTACGTACTGGCATTGATCATTTTCCTGATCGCCTATATGCTGTTCAGGACATACAAACTTAGCAAATTTCCACATCCAGCCGCCATGGTGGAAAAACCGGACATCGACCAAAAAACGGTTTCAACACATCTCGCGGAACTGATCCGCTTTAAAAGTATTTCCACCGAATCGTCGGTCGGTTTCGACCCGCAGCCTTTTCTGGATATCCATCAGTGGATTGGAAACACTTTCCCGCTGCTGACTAAAAACCTCGAGAAGACCTGCATCAATCAATACAGCCTGTTGTACGTCTGGAAGGGATCCGATCCGAAATTGATGCCGGTGCTATTCAATGCCCACCTGGATGTTGTTCCGGTGGATGAGAGTACTTTGCCGGATTGGAAGGTGGAGCCTTTCGGCGGCGTGATCCGCGAAGGTTACATTTGGGGCAGAGGCGCTATTGATATGAAGAGTCATGCCACCGGGCTGCTGGAAGCGGTTGAAGCCTTGATACGCAGCGGTTACCAGCCCAAACGCACCATTTATCTGGCTTTCGGTCACGATGAAGAGATAATGGGATTCAACGGAACGAAGAAGATCGTGGAACATCTCAAATCCCGCGGCGTGCAGTTGGCTGCCTTGTTGGACGAGGGCGGCCTGATATCGATCGGCATGCTGCCGGGTGCGGAGGATCCATTTGCCCTGGTGGGCATCTCGGAAAAGGGATACATGACTCTGAAGCTGAAAGCTGCCGGCAGCCCCGGACATGCCTCGCAGCCCGGCCGTCAGACAGCGATTGGGATACTGGCGCGCGCTATTGCGCTGATGGATGATCATCCGCTGCCTGCCAGGCTGGATTATTTCCTGCCCACCCTGGAGAAACTGGCGCATATACTCCCCTTCGGGCTGCAATTTCTGATTGCCAACGCCTGGCTGTTCAAGGGACTATTGATCAAAAACCTCGAGAAATCCACGCAATTGAACGCGCTAATCCGCACCACACACGCCGCCACCATGATCAACGGCGGCATCAAAGATAACGTCCTGCCGGCTTCGGTCTTCGCCAAGGTCAATTTCCGCCTGCTGCCGGGCGACAGCATGGATTCGGTGATCGCTTATGAGAAAAAAGTGACCAACGACCCGCGCGTGGAGATCGAGGTGGATGAAACCAATGGCGGCTGGTAAGCTTCACCGGTTTCCCCGCTGGATACACCCGCTTACCGTTCGCTGGAATTGGTCACGCGCCAGATGTT
>CALGUJ010000153.1 GCA_937902055.1 uncultured Pelolinea sp. | reverse complement strand
CGGCCAGGCGGGTTAAATCAGACAGCGGGATGCTCATCTCACCGCTTTCGTATTTTTTCAGGCGGGAAAGCGGGATGGAGGCTGTTTTGGCGACTTCGCCCTGGGTTTTACCGGCTTTTTCTCTGGCCAATTGTAAACGCGTGGCGATGATTTCCTGACGGATCAATAATAATTGCTTCAATTGATCGGCATCCGGAGCATGCAGGAAACCGGCAAGCTGCCGGGGGTCGAACAGAGCCGGGAGGGGGATATTATAAATAAAAGATAATGATTCAATTTCCGGTAATGAGGGAATCAGTTTGCCATTCTCGTACTGACGCAGCCGATTACCGGATATTCCCAATAATTGACTGATCTCCGAAATGGTTTTACCACAGGATTCTCTTGCTATTCGCAAACATTCCGCCAGATATTCAGTTGATGCCGGCAGGTGGGCGATTTTTTCGTTATCCATGATGAGTCCGAACCCGTTTATTTTCCATTATAGCATCGGGATCGCGTCAAAAACGCCTCACGACCCAATTGCCATCGGACATCACCGCGTCTGGTTTTATTCGGGAAATTTCGTCAGTATTGACCTGGAAAAGATCCTTGGAAAAGACAACCAGGTCAGCCAGATAATTTGGCGCCAACATTCCCAGCCGGCCGGATTTTCCGGCGCAAACCTGCGGTTGGGCAATGTAGGCCTGCAAAGCTTCCTCTAGCGGCAAGCAAAGCTGCGGATACCAACCTGGCACATCCAGCCCGGCGCCGTTCATTTTGCGGGACAGGGCAGCCTGCAGCCCCCAATAGGGATTGGGCGATTCCACCGGGGCGTCGGAACCGAAGATCAAGGCGGCGCCGCTATCCTTTACGGTCTTCCAGGCATACGCATGGGCGCAGCGGTTGACCCAATGGCGGTCAGCCATAAGCCGGTCCGAAGGCGCATGGATTGGCTGCATGGAAGCAGTGATGCGGAATTCCGCCAGACGCTGCATGTCCCGAGGATCAAGGAGTTGGACGTGCTCGATGCGCAGGGGGAGCTGATTTTTCGCAACCAAACCCATTTGGTTCAATTGCGCGTAGCCATTAATCACTTCGCGGTTAGCGCGATCACCGATGGCATGGACAGCCATGCTGATCCCGGCAGGCAGCGCTTTCCGGCCGAGTTCGACGATTTCAGCGCTTTCCAGGAAAAGCATTCCGATAGAGGTAGATCCTTCGTAGGGGTTCAACATGGCGGCGGTTTGAGGTCCGAGCGCGCCATCGGCGAATAATTTCAACCAGCCAATATTAAGACGATCGCTGCCTTCTCCGCTGTGGATACCCGCGGCAATGGCTTGTTCGAGGTTTGGCAGGGGGATGCCCTTCATAACGCGCAGCTTCAACTCGCCCTTTTCTTCCAGAGCTGCCAGAGCCATGTAGCATTCCCAGGGATCAAAATCGTGCAATGAGGTAATCCCGAATTCCAGCAGCGATTGCTGCGCGGTGAGAATGGCATGCTCGCGCGCTGCCTGATCGGGCTGCGGAATGGCAGCTTCAACCACGCGCATGGCGCCTTCCAGCAGGATTCCGGTCAGGCGGCCGTTTTCATCGCGCGCAAACTGCCCGCCTTGCGGGTCGGGCGAATTTTCCATGATGCCGGCGATCTTCAAGGCCGCAGAATTCGCCCACGCGCTGTGCAATGATTTGTGCGTTAGATAAATCGGATTTTCCGGGCTGATCTCATCCAATAATTGCTTGCTGCCGATTCCTTCCGGCCAAATATTGTGGTTCCAACCATGACCGAGTACCCAGGCGCCGGGTGTGGTTTGGCTGAGCTGATGGCGCAGACGCTGCATGCATTCGGTGCGCGTGGTGGTTTCGCAATCCACACGCAGCAGACTGAACCCGTATTCCATTAGGTGTATATGCGCGTCGCAAAAAGCAGGAAGGACGGTTTTCCCTTCAAGATCCTCAATATTTGTCGATGCATCTGCCAGGTTCAAAATATCGGCGCGGCTTCCAACCGCCGCGATGACACCACCCCGTAAAGCCAGCGCTTCGGCTTGCGGCCGGTCGGGATTGAAAGTGCGCAGATTGCAGTTGACCAGGATGCGTGAAATGGCCATTTTAGGCATTGAACCGGCGGAGGAGAGATTCAAGCTCTTCATCCGAGTAATAGTGGATCACCACTGTCCCGCCCTGTTTGCCGTGATTCAAGGTCACCTTGGTACCCAAAAGCAGGCGTAAACGGTTTTCGATTTCTTTTACCCCGGCGTCTTTCTCTGCTTTTGGGGCTGGAGCAGCAGGTTTTTCACCGCCGTATTTCCGCACCAATTCCTCAGTTTGGCGCACATTCAAGCCATGCGCGAGGATGGTTTGCAGGACAGCCAATTGGGCTTTGTCGCTGGCAAGGCTGAGCAGAGCGCGGCCGTGGCCTTCGCTGATCTCTCCGTCTTTCAGGGCTTTACGAATGGCATCGGGCAGCTTGAGCAGGCGGATGGTGTTAGTGACTGCCACGCGGCTCTTGCCGACTCTTTCAGCGATCTGGTCGTGCGATAAACCAAACTGATCATTCAGTAATTGGTAGGCTTCAGCGGATTCCAATGGCGTCAGGTTTTCGCGCTGGATATTTTCAATCAATGCCAGTTCAAGGCGTTCCTGGTCATTTGCCTGGCGGATGATCGCAGGCACGGATTCCAGGCCAGCGAGCTTTGAGGCTCGCAGGCGGCGTTCACCGGCGATCAGGACGTAAAATTCCTGATCGGGTTCTTTGGTCAGGATCAGGGGCTGCAGGACGCCATGTTCGCGGATGGAAGCGGCTAATTCATTCAACTTCTCGTCGTCCATTTCCCCGCGCGGCTGAGATGGGTTGGGAAGGATTTGCGAAATCGGAATTTGCTGCGCGCCTTCCGATGCAGCGCTGGCGATCTCGGTGGGAATCAGGGCATCCAGCCCTTTGCCTAATCCTCTGCGGGCCATATCAATCCACCTTTACGCGAATATCCGGTATATGCACACCGTCTTGTTCCAGAATTTCACGGGTCAAGTCCATATACGCCTTGGCCGCGCCTGAGCTTGGGGCGTAAAGCGCTATTGGCAGGCCGTATGAAGGCGCCTCGGCCAGGCGAATGCTGCGCGGAACGATGGTCTGGAATACCTGGGTGGGAAAGTATTTCTTGATTTCGTTCACAACGTCCGCGGCCAGGCGCGTGCGGCCATCGTACATGGTCATCAAAACGCCGCGAACGGTCAATTCAGGGTAAAGCGATGCTTGCACTCGTTTGATGGTTTGGGTGAGCTGGCCGATACCTTCCAGGGCCAGATATTCGCATTGAACCGGTATCAACACGCCATTCAGCGCAGCCATTAATCCGTTGATGGTGATGATGCTTAAGGAAGGCGGGCAGTCGATCAGGATATAGTTGTAGCGATCCAAAATGGGTTCGAGCGCTTCACGTACGCGGAATTCGCGGCGGGGAAGGTCGAGAAGTTCAACCTCGGCCCCTGCCAGGGCGGGGGAAGCCGGCAGGATTGAGATTTTCAGGCGCGGATTGTGCAAAATGGAAGGCGCGATGGGAACCGAACCGATGACGACTTCATACGTGCCATTCTTGACGGTTGACTTGTCAATTCCCAAACTGGAAGTGGCGTTGGCTTGCGGGTCCAGGTCGACGATCAAAACTTTTTGCCCGAAATAACCCAAATACGCGCCCAGGTTGATGGCTGAAGTGGTTTTGCCGACACCCCCTTTTTGGTTCACGAGTGTATAAACTTTCGCCATATTTGTTATGATCCTTTGATTATTTCTACCATGGATTTCTCAATTTCTTCCCGGGTCGGGATCGCAGATAATCCGAAGCGCGTAACCGATTGCGAAGCCAATTGCACAGCTTGCGCGCCGGCTGCCCAGGGGTCGCCGGCTGCCTGCAAACGGGTGAAAAAGACTGCCGCGAATACGTCACCCGCCCCGGTTGGATCAACCACATTCACCCTG
>CALGUJ010000152.1 GCA_937902055.1 uncultured Pelolinea sp. | reverse complement strand
GGTGCGGGTAAAGGCTTCGCGGATGCCCTGCCCGCGCGTGGCGATCATGGGCATGACCGGGATACCCAGAAGAGATTCCAGTTTTTAGCCATCCAGCTTCAATCCCTGGCGCTTGGCTTCATCCATCATATTGATGACCAGCACCATCGGACGCCCCAATTCCATCAATTCCAGCGTCAAGGTCAGGCCTTGCACCAGGTGGGTGGCGTCGATGACATTGATGATGGCATCAACAGGTTTTTCTATCAAGTAATCGAGAACCACTCTCTCAGCCGGATTGGTTCCCAATAAGGTGTAGGTGCCGGGCAAATCCACCAACTCAACCACATCACCCAGAACGCGCACCTTCGTTTCCGTAAAGGTAACGGTGGTACCGGCAAAGTTGCCTGTTTCGGCTTTATAGCCAGCCACCTGATTAAATAACGTACTCTTTCCGCAGTTCGGCTGCCCGATCAACGCAAATCTCATCAGATATACTCCACCATGACACTCCCGGCAACACCCCTGCCCAAGACAATTTCACGACCTTCTACATCCAACAAAAGGGGACCATGAAAAGGCGCTGACCGAATGACGCGAATTTTATTACCGGGCAGAAAACCCAACTGCGCCAGGCGGCGTTCCATTCCAAAGCCGCCAGCGACATTCACCACCTTCACCCAATAGCCATTTTTTACTTGCAGTAAATTAACCATGATTTATTAGTATATGCTAACTTTTTATCTGATTATATTCCATAGGGTCAGGAATGCAAGGAAAAAAGACCCTGAAATATTAAAAAATAACTGAGTTGCCTATATGCAAGGGAAAACTGGAACGCTATCCGAGAGTCAATACCTTCTACTTTTTTCAGGCAAGATATCTTTTAAACCTGATCGTGACAAAGAGAAGTAAAAATTGAATTACCGCGTAAAAAATGGCCGAGAACTGGTCGTAATAAAACATAAAAATGTTGAAAACAGCCAGCATTAATACAAGGCCGAGAATGGCTGCATTGACGGCAGCCGCCGCACGCCGCTCAAAGCCAAGCAGCGCCGCAGCCAGGAGAAGCAATCCCCCACTAGCTTCGCCCGCCAGCCGGATAACACCGGTGATGGAAAGATCAGCCGCCAACAAATCGCTGACCAGCAGCGACCCCAGCAAGCCGGAAAATTCCACAACGGATTGAACGGAGAGCAGCGCAAACAGTGGATGGACGAGCGTGAGGATGCCCCAAAACATCCAGGAAAAGGTCAGGATTTTAAAGAATCTTTGGCGTGAGAATACCTTGCGCTCCAGATTCAGCCAAGCGACGGCAAATTTTTCCAGAAAATCGGGCCGATGCGGCACCAGATTTTGCTCCTGTTCTTTAAGGTAGTCAAGCAAATCAGCAGCAATAGCGGCCAAGCGGGGATCATTCTCCTGCACCAGCGCAGACTGGAGGCTGCGCATCATTTGCTCCTGCTCGAGTTTGGAAAGGTCCCCCTCGAGGATCTCCTCATACCTTTCAATTACATGATACAGGGAGGCACGCAAGTCTTCCGATTTTGACCGGCGCAACAAGAGCAAGACCAGCAATACCAGGAGGAAGAAAACATAGATGATGGGGGCAGCAGCCGGGAAAAAATAATCATAGTCGCGGGTGATAAATTTACCAACCTCATCAATAAACAATCCAACGCCCACGCCGGAGAAGGCCGCGCTGAGATCAAAAGCCCGTTTATTGGCGAAGATCAAGGGGAACAGGCCTCCAATAAAAAGCAGTAATCCGCCCCACAGCACATGGGCAATATGCAAGCTGCTGCCGCCGATTTGGGGATATCCGGCAATGTTCAGGAAGAAGCGTGTCAACGAAACCGAAAGCGCAAAACTGATTATGGTTACCAGGACGTAGCGTTCGGCATAATAACGGCGCACCAGCCTGCGTTTGGCCTTTCGCGGCACACTTCCTCCGTTTCTATCTAGAATCTAGAGTTTCGGCAATTCGATATCGCGCTGCTTTTGATATTTACCCTTGCGGTCGGCATACGAAACTTCACAGGGCTGCTCGCTTTCAAAGAAAAGCACTTGGGCAATCCCTTCATTGGCGTAGATACGAGCGGGCAGCGGTGTGGTGTTGGATATTTCCAACGTCACAAAGCCTTCCCATTCCGGTTCAAAGGGTGTGACGTTGACGATAATGCCGCAGCGGGCGTAGGTGCTTTTACCGACACAGATCGTCAGCACCCGGCGGGGAATGCGGAAATACTCGATGGTTTTTGCCAAAGCAAAAGAGTTTGGCGGAATGACACACACATCACCTTTGAAATCCACCATCGAACGCGGATCGAACTTTTTAGGATCGACAACCGCGGAGTTCACGTTGGTAAAAATCTTGAATTCATCAGCAACTCGAATATCGTATCCATAAGAGGATAATCCATAAGAGATGACACCGTCGCGCACCTGATTTTCCACAAAAGGTTCGATCATTTTCTCGTTAATCGCGTATTCCCGGATCCTGAAGTCAGGTAAGATTGCCATGCTTTCTCTCCTCATTTCGATATTATTGTTCATCTACCACTCACTGGCAGCAAACACCGTACTCAACAAATCGGCGCGCTCATCCGCAGTCATCAGGCGCGGGCGGGCCAAATCAACGAACATAATTGTCAACAGTTCCGTACTGATATAACGGCCATCATAAAACACATGGCGGTCAATGAAAGCCTGGCGTTTCGGAAAACCTTCATTATATTGATCGAAGAATAGATTGCCCAAACCGTAATGCAGCGTGGCGCTTTTATAAAACTCAAATGCATGCGGCTGATGGGCCTGGCTGCCGCTCACAATTACCGCGCCGGAATCGGCAGCGCTCTCGAATTCAGGAACCAGGTTTTTGTTAATCTTGTAATCATAGTATTCCAGGTGTTGAAAAGTGAAAATAGGCAGGTAGCCTTGGGCAACCACCTGTTTGATGACTTTGCCCATGGCTTCCATGTCACAATGCACGGCACCCGGTGATGAGGCACTGGCGGTGGCATAGCCTTCCGGTTTGGCATTACAACCAATGAAAGCAATCTTATTGCCGTTATGCTCGAACAAGGCGGGCTGCATGCCATCTTCCAGATTAATACCGCCGCCATAATATTTCCAAGCACGCTGGTTGTACATATCGATGGTGTACAGCATGGCTTCAGGCCCCCAATCGCGAAAATGATCGCCGGTCAGTTCCACCACATCCGTGCCCACAGCTTCAAGAAGCTGGATATATTCAGGTTTGGAACAAAAAACCAAATTGGCGTCGTTCTGTGGGTTCGCAAATGGTTTCGGACAGGTCGCGGTAAATGGAATCTCATTGCTGATATGCAAAATATCCGCATCACGCAGGATGTCTCCAATATCGATGGCCGGGTAGGTCATGCCATTCCTCTCCATAAGGAACGCCGTACCGCGCACCAAAGCCGTGACACCAGTGAGCACCACGGTGGTCAATTTATCTGGATCGCGATTGACAGCCGGGAGCATGGGCTGCGAGGATTGCGGACCATGAGCGGCAAGGAATTTCCCGGCTTCATCCGCATTCCCGACTATGGAAAAAGGCACTTTCAAAGCATAAGCATCGGAGTTGAAGGCTTTTTGAATGGGCGATTGTCCATCCAAAGCAATCACCTTCCACCTGGGTTCCAGTTTTTCAAAAGGAAGAATCGCCCAGGTATCCTCAGAATTCCAGGCGATTTCCAAAAGCGCATTTTCTGCAACCACTTCCACAGTTGCCTGGGAAGCAGATCCCCACAATTTCTCAAAAACGCTTTTGGTGCCGCCATCCATGATCAATTTTTCGAAAGGCGCGCCTTCAACGAGCGTGCCCTGCCACACCGCCTGCAATTGCGCCAAATTGATCCCGTCCGCGACCGTATCGAAAGGCGCAGCCAATACATAAATCCATTGCGCGAGCAGATGATCAGCACCCACATCAACCCATAAATCCGCCTGGGATGAGTCAGCCACCTGCAAGGTATCCTCCGGCAGGTTCAAACCGGCGGTCAATCCTTCAGGCAGATAAGGGGCCAGCCAAAGCGCTGTGGATTCGCCGACAGGCTCCTCTTCCGCAGGTTCAGTCGCGCTAGGTACACCCGCTTCAGGCGTAGCACAGCCTACCAATAAACAGGCAGCGAACATGAAAAGGATAAAGATTTGACGCGTTTTTTTCATAAGGAAAGATTGTATCAGAGCAGCTCGATGGCTGCGCGATTTTTAATATTCTGCCGGATTTCCTGCATCTTTTCCGCGGCCGCGCGCTCGATGGCAACCAATTCCTGCTCCAATGATGCGGCAGCGGGAGTGTCTGCCAGTGAGGCCAAATTGATACGCACATTGGCCCCGGCGCAACTCACGGCGGCAAAGGCCAACGAAGCAGCCGACCAGGCATCCGTGATGGCATTACTGTTACCCCGCGCGGCGAGCGGCAAGGCCAGGTTGATCACCTCCAGCGCCATTTTGGCTGTTTGCAAAGGAACATCAGCAGCCGTGAGAGATGCTTCGCGGATGGCTGACTGGCGGGTTTTGAGTTGTTCATTGTTGTCCTTTGGCAGTTTGAAGGCCTGCATCACGGCTTCGAAAGCCTGGGAATCCCGGCGAATCGCTTCGGTCAATTTCTTGCGCAATCCCTCAGCAGTTTCCACCAATTGCATCATTTCAGCTTCGACATCGGCATATTTTTTCTTGCCGATGGTGAGACGCGCGACCATAGCGGCCAACGCGGCGGCTTCCGCCGCGGTGAAAGCGGCCGCCGAACCGCCGCCCGGCGTGGGCGCGGCGCTGGCAAGGTCATCCAGGAATGGGAAGGATGGGGATTCACCTGCGGACTCATCTCCCCCCTGCAGTTTATTTTCCAGGATCTGGTGCGATTCAAATTGGTCCAGCTGGGTATACCAAACCGCGGCATCCACCAGGGCTTCCTGTGGGATCAAGCCAACCAGTTCGCTATGGTGCAGCGATACCCCATACCGCGCAGCTTCGCGCTTAACAGTCTCGTAAACCAGCGCAATGGAAGTTTTATGGAAATTGGTCAGGTTCATGGTAACCTGGGCGCGGCCTTCCACCATCACCCCCATCGCTTTGACATAGCGCAGCCCGCCGGAGGAGAAACGCACCGTTTTGGCGACCTTCTTGGCAATGGTGACATCATCCGTATTCAGATAAATATTGAACGCAATCAAGGGTTCGCGCGCCCCGATCACGGTAGCGCCGGCTTTGCCCAACTGCGCTGGGCCGAAATCCGGTTTGCGATGAGGATCGGCGAGAATTTCCTGTTTCAGGCCTTCATACTGGCCTTTGCGCACATCCTCCAGGTTGACGCGTTCCGGCCGCGAGGCGGCAGCTTCATACAGATAAACGGGGATATTCAATTCTTCCCCAACCTGTTTGCCCAAATCCCGAGCCATTTGAACGCATTCCTCCATGGTGACATCGCGGATGGGGACAAAGGGAACCACATCCGTGGCGCCGACACGCGGATGCTCGCCCTGATGCTGGTCCATATCGATCAACTCAGCCGCCTTTTTAATTGAGAGGAATACAGCCTGTTTAACTGCCGGTGGCGCACCGATTAGGGTCAAAACAGTGCGATTATGGTCAGGGTCAGAATGCCGGTCAAGCAAGCTAACCCCGGAAACGGACGTGATGGCGCCTACGATCTGATCAACAACTTCGCCGCGCCGGCCTTCGGAATAATTGGGAATGCATTCAACCAATGGAAATGCCATATAGACACCCTCGCATGATTTTTATGCAATTATAGCTGAAAGGCTTTCAGCAAGCTGCTTTTTGTAAAAGGGGAAATTACTCCTGCTCCAGCTTACGGGCGTTCTTCACCAGCTTACCGCGTTCCTCGGTATCCAAAATACGCTTGCGGATGCGGATGGAAAGCGGAGTCACTTCCAACAGGTCATCTTCAGCGAGGTATTCTATGGATTCATCCAGGCTCATCTGGCGGGGAGGCGTGAGACGCACCTCGATGTCGCGATTGGACTGGCGCATATTGGTAAGATGTTTTTTCTTACATACGTTAATGGTCAGGTCGCCGGGGCGCGTATATTCGCCAACGACCATGCCTTCATAGACCTCAATACCAGGTCCATAGAAGAGCGTGCCGCGTTCCTCGGCGTTTTTCAGACCATAGTTGATGGTTACACCGTCTTCCCAGGCAACCAGCGATCCGGTTGAGCGCTGGCTGATGGCACCCGCCATCTTATCGTAGCCGTGAAATACGGCATTCATCACGCCCATACCGCGCGTAGCAGTGAGAAATTGGTAACGAAAGCCCAACAGACCGCGCGTAGGGACAATGTAAACCATGTGTACGCTGCCGTCGCTGGCTTCCTGCATATCCACCATGCGCCCGCGGCGCGCGCCCAACATCTCCACCACGGTGCCGGTGGTTTCAGAGGAGGTTTCGATGTGGACTTCTTCGAAAGGTTCCATCGTATTGCCTTCATCATCCTGGCGGAAAATTACCTCCGGACGGGAAACCTGGAATTCGTAACCTTCCCGGCGCATGGTCTCGATCAGGATGGCAAGGTGTAATTCGCCGCGGCCGGAAACCAGGAAGGTATCGGTGCTGTCGGTCTCCTCCACGCGCAGGGAGACATTTGTGCGCAGTTCCTCAAACAAGCGTTCGCGCAATTTGCGGGAGGTGCCCCAACGGCCCTCACGCCCGGCGAAAGGAGAAGTGTTCACGCCAAAGGTCATGCGCACGGTGGGTTCTTCCACGCGGATGGGCGGCAGCGCCTGGGGGTTGAGCGCATCAGCCAGGGTTTCACCAATAGCAATACCTTCCAACCCCGCCAGGGCGACGATCTCGCCGGCCTGGGCTTGCTCGACTTCCACCTTGGAGAGACCCTGATGCACGTAGAGATAACGCGCCATTTCGGGGACAATCTCGCCATCCAGCTTTATGCGCGCCAGGTTTTGATTCACTTTTATGCCGCCGGAATAGATGCGGCCCAGGGCCGTTACCCCGCGATAATCGTCATATCCCAATGATGTCACCAGCATGCGCAACGGGGCATCCAGATCGACTTGAGGAGCGGGAATGTGACGCAGAATGGCATCAAAAAGCGGTTCGAGGTTCGGGCCCAAATCGGAGGTCAGTCCTGCCTGCCCGCTTGTGGCGCGCGCGTAAACCACGGGAAAATCCGCCTGTTCGTCGGAGGCGCCCAATTCAATGAACAAGTCAAAGGTTTGATTCAGCACGCGATCCGGCTCGGCATCCTTGCGATCGACTTTGTTGATCACCACGATGGCTTTGTGCCCCATCTCAAGCGCTTTCTTCAATACGAAGCGGGTTTGCGGCATGGGGCCTTCAGCGGCATCCACCAGGAGCAGTACGCCATCCACCATGTTCATGACGCGCTCGACCTCGCCGCCAAAATCGGCGTGGCCGGGTGTATCTACAATATTGATTTTGACTTGCTGGTTGGTTTTGGCATCCCAGATCGAGATGGCAGTATTCTTGGAAAGGATGGTGATGCCGCGTTCGCGCTCCAGGTCGTTGGAATCCATCACGCGTTCCATCACCTGCTGGTTATCCCGGAAGATGTGCGCCTGGCGCAACATTCCATCGACCAGGGTGGTCTTGCCATGGTCGACGTGGGCAATGATCGCAATATTGCGAAGATCAGTTCTTTCAGTCATAGATAACACTTTCTTTAATTGCAAGTAAAAACCTCGGCCTTGATGGTCGAGGTCATCATCAATGAAACCGAGATATCTTATCAGATTCCCGGCAAATCGAGAAGTGCCGGAAAGGCTTTACAAAAGCCCTTCAAAGATATTTTGCGGCGCAAAAGCCAGACCCACCAGGCTGGGACCGGTGTGGGCGCCGAGGACGAAGGAAATCTGGCCTGTGGGCAGCCAACTGCATTTGAAAGCCTGGTTGAGCTTCTCTTTCAAGGTCTCCGCGCCTTCAGGGTTGGCGGTATGCACCACCTGCGCCTTGATTGCTTCCACGTTAGGCAGCATTTTAGAGACCGTATCGACCAAACCGCTCAGGGCGTTATTGAAGGAGCGAGCCTGGGTAGCCTGAAAGTATTTCCCATAAATCTTATCCACGCCGATGATGGGTTTGATCTGCAGCATGGATGCCAACAACCCCTTGATGTGGCTGATGCGGCCGCCGTGGATGAGGTATTTCAATTCCTTTAATGTATAGAAGGTATGGGATGAAGCGGTGATCTCTTCCAGCTTTGCCAGGATTTTTTCACGGCTCCAGCCGGCTTTGATGGCATTGAACGCCACCGCCACCTGCCAACCGGATACACCGGACAAGGTTTTGGTATCGAAGACCGAGATATTTGCCTCGGGCACCAATTCAACCGCCGCGCGGGCGGAATCGACCGTACCGCTCAACCCGGAAGACATGTGGATGGAGAGGATATCCGGATCTTCTTTTGCGGCCTGGCGATAAACCTC
>CALGUJ010000151.1 GCA_937902055.1 uncultured Pelolinea sp. | reverse complement strand
CTGCCGGTCACAGCCAAGATGCGCATCGGCTGGGATCACGATCACCTCAATTATCTGGAAGTTGCCCGAATGTTGGAAGATAATGGCGCCGCCGCTTTGGCGGTGCACGGCCGCACGCGCCGCCAAAAATGGAGCGAACCCAGCGACTGGCGTCCCATCGCCGAGATCAAACAAACCGTCTCCATCCCGGTGATCGGCAACGGCGACGTGCGCACGCTGCCCGATATCCGGCGCATGCAGAGCGAAACGGGCTGCGATGCGGTCATGATCGGCCGCGCCGCGCTCGGCAACCCCTGGCTGTTCGGTCGCGTGGACAAGTATTCGTTAAATCGTGATGAGATCCTGGGCGTGGTGCGCGCCCATTGGGAAAGCATGGCCGCCTTCTATGGGGTTGAAAAAGCGTCTTTCACATTTCGCAAGCATTTAAAAGCTTATCTGGATTGCTCGCAGTTCGCCGGCATCGCTTACGCCCCCATCCTCAACAGCCCCGACCCGTTGGCCGCGCTGGATGCCGCATTGAAAAATTGAGCATTTATTTTTAAGTAACGATCTCGGTCGGCATGAAGCTGTAGCGATTGCTGTACACCACGCTGGAGCGTTCTTCGTCGATGTCCACCAGCGTGATCGCCCCGTTGAACAGTTCGAACCAGGTGTGTTCGGGGCGCTCGATGCCCAGCGCGTGCCACATGAAATGGTTGTAGAAACCGCCGTGGCTGACCAGGATGATCGTGTCGGCGCTGCCCAGGTGGCGTTCTTTTAGCGTATCCATCATCCGCCCGGCGCGCGCGCTGGAATCTTCGCTCTTCTCGAAAGGCCGATCCCACCAGCCCTTGTTCCAGTCCAGTTCCTTGGGAAGCACCAAGTCGGGAAAGCGGTTTTTCAGGGCGGCCGGCGTGCTGCCCACTTCTCCGGAGTACTCCTCCGTGTCCGGATTGTAGCTGAAAATCCCGCCGGTCTCGTGGATATCCGTGTACACAACGAGAGGCAGGTTCAGGCGGTCGCTGATGATCAGGCCGGACTGGATCGAGCGCACCATCAAGCTGCAAAACAGGTACACCACGCCCGATTCATTGCTGGTGCAGCTCGGGTCGCTGGCGTTGCCGCTCTCTCCCGACAGGCAGTAATCCAGGAATTGCGCCGTGTAAGCCAGTTGGCGCTTACCCGTTTCGGTGAGTTCCGGGTCCGGCACGCGCCCGTGATGCGACTGCGTGCGCGCCCATAACGCGTTGTTTTCGGATTGTCCGTGCCTGACGAAGAATATGCGCATGTGTTTCCCTTTAAATTGCACAAAATCGCCCTCAATTGTACACGGGAATTTAAAACCTTTGGAATATCCATCGCCTTATCCGGCTTGTTGAGCGCAGTGAGTGTGGCGATAAAGCCAACACCTTCTCCCTGTGGGAGAAGGCTGGGATGAGGGGGGAATGGTAAAAATCTGCGTTCATCCGCGGCTATGATGCTGTCCGACGTGGTAAAATGAAAATCGATGCGTCCCTGTAGCTCAGTGGATAGAGCGCTAGCCTCCGGAGCTAGAAGCGGGAGTTCGAGTCTCCCCAGGGACGCCTTTGTGTTTAATTAATAAAGAATTTATATTTCGATTACAACCAGCTGATTTGAAAATCGTATAATATTGTAGAAAATATCGGATTCATAAGGAGCAAGAATGTATTTCGGTGGTTATGGTTTATACCTTCTGATCAGTCTGCCCGCCCTCCTGCTGGGCTTCTACGCCCAGGCCAAGGTGCAGGGCGCTTTCAATCGCTATTCCAAAGTGCGCACCGGCAACGGCATGACCGGCGCGGAAGTGGCGCGCGCCGTGCTGGACGCCAAAGGCTTGCGCGATGTGGCCGTCAGTGAAGTGCGCGGTACGCTCAGCGACCATTACGACCCCTCCAAAAAGATCTTGAATCTCAGCCAGGCCGTGTACGCCACGCCCAGCGTGGCCGCCGCCGGCGTGGCCGCCCACGAAGCCGGGCACGCCATCCAGCATGCCGAAGGCTATGACCCGCTCAAACTGCGCTCGCTTATGGTGCCCTCCGTGCAGTTGGGTTCCTGGCTCGGCCCCATCGTCTTCATGATCGGCTTCTTCCTCAACAGCCAAAACCTGGCGCTCATCGGCCTGATCTTGTTCGCCGCCACCGCCGTGTTCGCCATCGTCACCATCCCGGTCGAAGTGGACGCCTCCAAACGCGCCAAGGAAATGCTATCCGCTTCCGGCATCGTGTATGCCGGCGAGATGCAGGGCGTCAACAGCGTGCTGGACGCCGCCGCGCTCACCTACGTGGCCGGCGCGGTGCAGGCCCTCTCCACCCTGTTGTACTACGTCCTGCTGTTCACCGGCGGCCGCCGCCGCAGTTAGCGTCACATTGAAAAAATCATTTTTACAGGGCGCGAAATTGTCGCGCCCTGTTTTTGTCTTCGCCAGACTGCCAAATTTTATCGGTATTGCGAAATACATGATGCAATTGAAACTATCTTGTATTTCCAACGTTGAGATCGCCGCGCCGCTTTGCGGCTCGCGAATGTAATTTTTCCGGCAGGTATTTGTGCCTGTCTTACTTAAATCACTGACCCAACTCAGTGTCATCCTGAACCCCTACGGGGTTCAGGATCTCGGTTTTCTCGCCGAGATTCCTCACCAAAAAAGGCTCGGATTGACACTTATTTTTTTAGCTATATTCTTTTTTAGTTTTGTAAACTCTCCATCTTTCAATGATCTATTGTATGATTAAGCTCATATTGACACTGTCGTTTTTATAGGTCGCGGAATTATCGCGCCCTGTTTTTATATTTGCGAGACCGCCAAA
>CALGUJ010000150.1 GCA_937902055.1 uncultured Pelolinea sp. | reverse complement strand
GAAGACGTAACCTGGGAGATCAGGGGAGAGAAAGTCAACAATTCAGTATCACAAGTATCGGCATATCGGGAGGTGCGAAAAGTACTGACCGAACAACAACGTTATTTTGGAATGCAAGGTGACGTGGTAATGGTTGGCAGGGATATCGGGACAGTGGTGCTGCCAGACGCCGACTTAAAGATCTTTTTAAAAGCGTCAGCGGAAGAACGAGCTAAAAGACGTTTTCAGGAAGAAAAGGCACGTGGAAACCAAACTGGTTTTGAGGAAATTCTCAAAAACATGAAGATGCGAGATGAGCTTGATTCATCCCGAGAAGTAGCGCCATTAACGGCAGCGCCAGATGCAGTAATTATCGATACGGATGGAAGAACAAAAGAGGAAGTGATTGAGGAAATATTCCAATTAACCCATAAATAAGAGGTTTTTATGTGCGATACTGCTGTAGCCTTACCGATTGCGACCAAGGATAAGAAAACATATTTTGCCAAGAATTCCGACCGGGAACCGAACGAAGCTCAATATTTGGAAGTCATCCAAGGCACCAGTCATCATCCGGATGAAAAAGTAAAATGCACATATATTGAAATTCCCCAGATTGAAAAAACCTTCAGCGTGCTGCTTTCCAAACCATATTGGATTTGGGGAGCGGAAATGGGGGTGAATGAAAATGGCGTTGCCATCGGCAACGAAGCGGTTTTTACCAAACTTCGAACTGGAAAGGAACCTGGGCTGATCGGAATGGACATGCTGCGCCTGGCCCTGGAACGTTCAGCCAGCGCGGAGGAAGCACTGCACGTAATTGTAGGCCTATTGGAAAAATACGGGCAAAGTGGAAATTGCAGCGCGACACATGGATTGTTTTATCACAATAGTTTCCTGATCGCTGACAGGAAAGAAGCCTGGGTGTTGGAGACGGCCGATAAGCAGTGGGCTGCGCTGAAGGTAAAGAATTTTTATTCGATCTCAAATCGACTCACTATCGGGAGTCGATGGGATCTGGCCTCAGAGGATCTGGTAAGGGTAGCAATTGACCGGAATTGGTGCAAGAATAAATCGGATTTCCATTTTGCCGATTGTTATTCCGACTTTATTTTTTCCACCTTCAGCCGTGCGCGAAATCGCAGAAATTGCACCAATGAGTTTTTGCTAACTAATGAAGGAAAGATCGATATTAAATCCATGTTCTCACTGCTCCGACAGCATACCGCTGATGAGACTTGGGCACCAGATCGTTCATTGACCGAATGGACGGTATGTATGCATGAGGGCTTCGGCCCGATCCGCCAAAGTCAAACGACTGGCTCTCTCGTTTGCCGATTGAGCGAAGATGGCGACCAACATTTTGCGACCGGAACATCAGCCCCTTGCCTGAGCCTTTTCAAGCCGATCTGGCTGGATGTCGGGTTGCCTGATACTGCCGGCCCGAAACCGGATGCATATTTCAACGTCGATTCTCTTTGGTGGGACCATGAATTGCTGCATCGAACTGCTTTAAAAGATTTTTCCAGTCGTTCCAAAATTATTAATGAAAATCGGAATGCAATCGAAAATGAATGGCTGGAACAAATTTTAAAAATTCCAAATTCGGATTTTAATAGGCGCAAGGCATTCAGCGAGAATACATTCGTAATGTCGCGATCCCTGTCCCGACAGTGGTATGAATCTATCCGGTACCTGGCAGCGGGGAAGAAGAATGCCTTCTACTACGATTGGCAATGGCGGAAATTAAACAGAAACGCTAAAATACCTGTATAGGAGTAAAGATTAAATATGCAAAGGAAATCGGGCAATCAATTATTCAATCCTCTTGCCATCAAAGACCCTGACTTGCGTGCATATTTTCAACATCTAGATGATTCACTTAACAGGCAAAACCAGGAATTAAAAATTCAATCCGTTCGGGAAAAAATTTTCAGGAAGTTTTTCGAATCGGAAAATACTCAGCAATTTTTGGATTCTGTTATTGACGATATTCGCCTGGCAGGCAGTAGTATCCGCTTATGGGTAAATGAAGAACGGGCATTTAGCAAAGTAAGCCAATTCAGCGCTGAATGCGGGGATTTTTCCGGAGAGTATACGTATCTGGATGATCAGCTCATACAACAATTGGATAACAAAATCCAATTGTTAATCCCGGACACGGCAAAGATTCATTCTATCAAGTTCTCCCCGGAAAAAAAATATCCAAAGACTATCGCTGCATTTCATTTTTTACAGGAAGCAGAAATCAACGGCTATTTTCGTCTGACGTATGAAGCCATAAAGGAGTTTACCGATTTCGAGCTGGAATTGATCGCGCAGATATCAGAGGCATTGAAATATACCTGTAAATACTCCCGTGAACGGCTGGATAGCTCTGAACAATCGGAAGTATTTTCTCGCGGATTTAATATTGCTGAGTTTCCTATCCTGGTTTTATCCGCAGAAGGAGAACTTTTATATACCAACCAACGTGGAAAAAGTTGGACATCGGATGATTTGGATGATATCCTCAGCCATGCTGGATTGAAGGATTGGCTGGCGGGGGTGGGTGATGTTATCCAGATGGATATCCAAGCGCAGAATCGCAATTTTCAGGTAAAGGGACAAAAAATAAGCGGAAGAATGGGGCAGACACTCGCGTTTCTGTTCCTTACGGATGAATCTGACTCCTTTCAAAAAAGGGCATATTTGGAGCTTGCCATCGATACTGTTTGCCACGATTTTAAATCAGCGCTGGTTAATTTGCAGGGATTTTCAAAGCTGATGGGCATGGTTGGAGAGATGAATCCAAAACAATGCGAATACCTCTCCATGATCGGAAACGGTGTGGAGGATATTGCCGCAATCGTAGACGATTTATTTGAAATCAGCCGCTTGGAGGCTGATGGCGGTTTACGATTATCGATGAACCAACCGAAAGAAATCCTGCAGCGAGCGGTCGATCTAGTTCAGGCCGAAGCCCGGCAAAAGAGATTGGAAATCATCATCCATTCCCAAACAACTGCTCCGGTCATGATGGATCGCATATTTATTTTAGCGGCACTGCACATTCTATTGAATAATGCTTTGCGAAATTCCCATATAAGCGGGGCGATTACTGTGGAGGAATCACAAACTGCTGAGGAATGGAATGTCACGATTAAGGATGAAGGCAAGGGAATTTCTCAGGTTGATATCGAAATGCTGGAGAAATCCCACTTTCAAACCGAGGATTGGCCCGGATTGGCATTAGTAAACCGTATCGCCAGATTTCACAATGGGAGTTTGAAGATCGATAGTGAACTTGGAAGAGGTTCAAAATTCAGCATTTGTATCCCCGGCAGACCTTAATCAATTACTGGATTGGGGGAAATTGGATAATTAATATCATCATTTTATGTTATAATGTCAGTTTGTCTGCGTATAGGATGAATTCTGTTAATAATTATTAATCTTATTAAGATTCCTCGACTTCCCAAGGAGGTAGATTAGTGGAAACAAAAAGCCTGGTAGCACTCCGAATTAGTTTAGCCTCTCCCGATACAATCCGTTCCTGGTCTTATGGCGAAGTAACAAAACCTGAGACAATCAATTATCGCCGATTACGTCCTGAAAAAGATGGATTGTTCTGCGAGGCAATTTTTGGACCTACTCGCGATTACCAATGTTATTGTGGTAAATATAAAAACCCCCGTTATAAAGGAATCGTTTGCGATAAGTGCGGTGTTGAAGTAACCCGGTCATCCGTCCGCCGTGAGCGGATGGGCCACATTGATCTGGCTTCCCCGGTTGCCCATATTTGGTATACCCGCCGCGTGCCCTCCTACCTCGGTTTGCTCCTCAATATCTCTCGCAGGAATTTGGACCGGGTCCTTTACTTTGCCCAATACATTGTCTCTTTCGTGGATGAGGATGCCAAACAAAAAGCTCTGAATCGCCTGGAAGAAGAGATTGACAATGTCAACCAGGAAGAAATGACGAACCTGGAAAATCGCATCAAAGAAATCCAAGGCGCTCGCGACCAGGAAATCAAAACTCTGGAAGACAAGAAAAAAGACCTGGAGAACAAGATCGATGACATGATCGGGCAGCAAATGGACCCGATTATCAAAGAAGGCCAGGGACTGGAACAGACCATTCAGGAAAAGGAAGGAACTACTCTTCGCAAAGATATGGTCTTCAAATCAGCGGAAACAACTATCCTGGCCGCCGGCGAAACCATTGATGCCAAGTTGTTATCGGTTGTTCAGACTGCCGTGAAAGCAAAACTGGAAGAGATCGAATCCGAAGTCCGCAGCCAGGTAAAAGACGACATGGCAAAGGTGGATGTGGCAATCGAAAAGGTGCGGGCAGAAGCCGACCTGAACATTGCCAATTTAAGCAACGAGCTGGGCGAAATTCGGCAAGACGTGCGTTCCAAAATAGACGAGCAACGCGATGAATTGGAAGAATTGGCGCCTTTTAAATTCCTGAGTGAAAATCAATACCGCGATCTGAAATTCCGCTACGGGCAAGTGTTCCGCGCGGAGATGGGCGCGGAAGCTTTTGTGGACATCCTGAGCCGCCTGGATCTGGATAAACTGGCTGAGGATTTATGGCTGGAAGTAAAGACGACCAAGAGCAAACAGAAGCGCAAGAAAAGTACGACAAGGTTGAAGGTTGTTGAGGCATTCCGCCGATCCAAAAACCGGCCGGAATGGATGATCCTTTCGGTTCTACCGGTTATCCCTCCGGATCTGCGCCCGATGGTGCAACTGGATGGCGGCCGCTTTGCCACTTCCGATCTGAATGATCTTTACCGGCGCGTGATCAACCGCAACAACCGGCTGAAACGTTTGCTGGAATTGGGCGCACCTGACGTTATCGTGCGCAACGAAAAACGTATGCTGCAGGAAGCTGTCGATTCGCTGATTGACAACTCGCAACGCGGCAAAGCGCTCTCTCGCAGAGGGCGGCGCGAATTGAAATCGCTGAGCGATATGCTGAAAGGCAAGAAAGGCCGTTTCCGCCGCAACCTGCTGGGCAAGCGCGTGGATTATTCAGGCCGTTCCGTGATCGTGGTCGGTCCGAAGTTGAAATTGTACCAATGCGGTCTACCCAAGACGATGGCGTTGGAACTGTACCGCCCCTTCGTGATTGCCGGGCTCGTCAAGAAAAATTACGCCGCCAACGTGAAAGGCGCGCGTCGTTTGATGGAAAGAAACCGGCCGGAGGTTTGGGAGGTTTTGGAAGAGGTCATCAAAGATCGACCGGTATTGCTAAACCGTGCGCCAACCTTGCACCGCTTGGGAATTCAGGCTTTTGAACCGGTATTAATTGAAGGCAGCGCCATTCAACTGCATCCTCTGGTGACCACTGCGTTTAATGCAGACTTCGATGGCGACCAAATGGCTGTGCACGTACCGCTTTCCGAGAAGGCGGTTTGGGAAGCGCGGCATTTAATGCTGGCTTCCAAGAACCTGCTGAAACCGGCTGACGGAGAGCCCATCATTTCACCTTCGAAGGACATGGTGTTGGGTGTGTATTACCTGACTCGCGAACCCCGTAAAGGTTACAGCGGGAAAGAGCCGGCTTTCGCCAGTCTTGATGAAGTCGATATGGCTTTCCGACTGGATCGGGTAAAAATTGAAACCCAGATTCGTCTGAAAACCTTGACTTGGTTCGACGAAAAAAATAAACGGTTGGCAAAACCCGAGGCACGCGTGATCAATACAACGGTTGGGCGCGTTTTGTTCAACTACATACTTCCGGAACAAATCCGGTTTTACAACGACGTATTGGAAAAAGGCGGCATCAAGAATTTAATTGCCGAAATTTACGACCTGTGCGGCGAGGACGTCACCACAGATGTGGCTGACAAGATCAAGGATATCGGTTTCCAATATGCCATGCTCTCCGGCACGACCCTGTCGGTTGCCGATGTTACCGTTCCGGAAGAGAAACAACAGATCATTGCCCAATCGAACGCAGACGTCGAAGAAGTTCAAAAATCCTATCGACGTGGCCGATTGACTGAACAAGAAATGAACGAACGCGTCATCGAAATCTGGCAGGATACCACCAAAAAGGTTGCGGATGCTGTA
>CALGUJ010000149.1 GCA_937902055.1 uncultured Pelolinea sp. | reverse complement strand
TGAACTAGAACGCATCCTGAATAAAAATCATGGCGTTTCGGTTGAGAACGGTAAACTTGCGATCTACTTATCGGAAAATAAAGAGAATCTGGAAAATATCACGCGGAATGACAACGAAGCCGAAGTGATGATCTTCAAACAGGCTATCGCACTGGGCTGGGACTGCCCGCGGGCAAGCATCTTGTGCCTGTTCCGGGACTGGCAAAACTTTATCTTCTCGACACAAACTCTGGGTCGGATCCTGCGCATGCCGGAGTTGCACCATTATGAGAATGAAGAGCTGAACACAGCGTATGTGTTCACTACGGTAAGCGACCTGTCGGTGCTAGAGGATGTGGCCAGCGACTACCTAACCATCCAGCATTCGAAGAGAAAGGCGGATTATGAACCACTGGCGTTAAGATCAGTGCATAGTAAGCGGCGCAGGGAACAAACACGATTAAACCCTGAATTCATGAAGTGTTTCGATAGGGCTGCGAAAGAACTTGATCTGAAAAACAGACTAGATATTGAACAGAGAACCGTGACTCGGACACTGCTCGTGGATGGGAAAATTAACAACATTGATCAAACGATTGAGAGTATCCGAGATAGCGATGGAACTACTGGTTATCAAGCTGGGCAAATGGAAAGAACGCTGGGCAATGAGGAGATCCAACGCATTTTTGACCTGTTTTGTGCCCAGTCGTTATCTCCGGATTTCTTTCCAGAAGCACGATCGGTTGGGAGAGTGAAAACGGCGGTTTATCAGTTCTTCAATCTGGCTTTTCCAGGAAAATTTAAAAAACTGGATAGCGAGATACAAAAGATTGTACTGGATACCCAGAACCAGCAAAAACTGATCGACATAATTAATCGGGCAAAAGAAACCTATAAGGCATCACTGGATGAAGAAGAAAAAGAATTGCTGGAACATGAGTGGGAGGTCGCACCGAGTTTTGATTACAACGCCAGCTATTTAAGAAAAGAATTCCACAAATCGATCATGGAGCCGTTCTACCAGCGGTTTGATGCGCCAGAGGGCGAGAAAAGATTCGCAGAATATCTGGAGCACAGCGAGAAAGTACAGTGGTGGTATAAAAATGGGGACCGGGACCAAATATTTTTCGCTGTGGTTTATGAGAAAGATGGCGAACCAAATCCATTTTATGTGGACTGGATTGTGAAATTCACGGATGGCCGGCTGGGGTTGTTTGACACCAAAGCGGGCATAACGGCGAACAGCGAAGAGACCAAAGCCAAAGCCGAAGGGCTGCAGCGATATATCCGCGAAGAGAATGATAAAGGGAAAAGATTGATTGGGGGGATCGTGCTGGAGAAAGACGAGAGTTGGCGCGTGAATGATCAACCCGAGTATCGTTATAACGAAAATGATTTAGAGGACTGGAAGTTCTTTGAGTATCTTTAATTGTATGGATCGTATATATCATTTATGTTAAACTCAGAGAGCGGCCTGCACTGCAGGCCGCTCTCGTCAGTTGGGTAGGAGGGCGGAAATATTCTTGTTTAGTCTTTTGTCTAATCTTTCAAGGTAATCTTGATCTTCTTTTTCTTCTTGCCGGCTTTCTTGCTCTTGAAGATGTTCACCACCAGTGGGATGCACAGCAGCACCACCAGCACGGCCAGGATGCCGCCGAACAGCAGCCAGGAAGCGGGATGCGCCACTTCGGGCACCAGCCCGCCGGGGTTGTAGCCGGTCTGCGACTGGCCGCCCACGCCGCTGTAGCGGTCGGAGAGGGTCACGGTCAGCGCGCGGCGCACGCCGTCGCGCAGGCTGAGGGGCGTGACGTAGCTGATTACCACCTCGCTTTGCAGGGCGCGGCGCATCTGGTCGTAAATGGCCGAAAGCTCTTCCTTGTTCTCGGCGTATCCGTAGCGCCCGCCGGCGTTCTCGGCGATGCCGCGCAACGCGGTCTCGTCGATGCCGCTGTACTGGTCGGCTTCCTCCTCCTCTTCGGGGATCTGCCCGAAGCCGACCGTGGAAATGGACAAGCCGCCGAAGCCGATGCCCGCCAGCGCTTCGTCGGCGGTGGCCTGACTGCGGTTGTCCATGCCATCCGTGAGGACAATGATGGCCTTGCGCCCGGAAAGCGGGTTGAGCATTTCAATGGCTTTCACCAGCGCGTCGTAGAGCGCGGTATCGGAATTGGCGCTGATGCCGTCGATGGCGTCTTCCAGGTCTTCGCGGTCAGAGGTGATTTCCTGTGCGACCTCGACTTCGGTGTTGAAGGTGATGATGCCGATCTGGTCGCCGCCGCGCATCTGCTCCAGGTATTCCCTGGCCACGTCTTTGGCGCTTTCCAGCTTGTCGGCGTAATTCATGCTGCCGGAGTTGTCGATCAGCAGCAGGGTGGTGAGCGGGCCGACTTCACCGCTGCCGCGTATGTTCTGGCCGCTGACGGGCTGCCCATTTTCCAGCAATTGCAGCTTGCCGGTGTTGATCACCTGCGGCTCGCCGGCTGCATCCTGCACGGAAATGTAGACGTCCACCAGCGGGAAGTCGGTGGTGTCGATTTGCGTGATTTGCAGCACGTACTGCCCCTGGCTTTCCACCTTGGGCGTGGACACCTGGCAGGCGGACGCCAGCAGCATGAGCGCCAGCAAAGAAATGGTCAGAAAGGGTTTCATTATTTTATTCATGGCTTACCTCTTCTCGTGATAGACCATTTCGGATTTGCCCATGCGAATGCGCGCGCCGGCGTGCAAGCGGGAGACTTCGATCTTCTTGCCGTCCAGGTAGGTGCCGCTCATGCTGATGTCCTTGAGGGTGAAGTAGGTGCCTTCGCCTTTCAGGATGGCATGCTGCGGCGCGATGTCCGGGTCGGCCACCACGATGTCGGATTTCAGCGGGCTGCTGCCGATGGCGGCGGCGGGCGCTTCCTTGCCGAGAAATTTATCCAGGATGAATTCCATGCCCAGCATCTTGCCGCTGGTCACTTCCAGCCAGACGCGCGAGAGCAGGAACACGATCAGGGCGATGAAGACGCCGACCGAGGCGCCCAACAGCATCAACCCCGCGGCTTTGCCCATCAATGGATCGGAGAACATCAGGCGCGCAGCTTCCAGCAGCACGCCCCCCAGCAAGCCGCCGATCAGCCCGCCCAGGCCCCCCTTCCATAGCTGGGCACCTCCGGTGATACCAGTGGCCAGACCGGTGAGTAAACCGAAGATGCCCCAGCCGATGGGGCGCCCCCACACCTGCCCGCCGATGGAAAGGAACACTCCCTCGGCAATCGGCAGGGCGATGGCGCCGCCCACCGCGCCCAACAAGGCGCTTAAGAGGGATTTGCGCAGGCCAAACAGGAAGCTTTGCGCGGCGAATCCTTCGCCGAAGCCGATCAGCAGGCCGATCACGCCGCCCAGCAGCGCGCCCACGATCACTTCGCTCAGGAAGAGATTGTCCGTAAAGGATAACCCCAGGATGTTGCTGATCTGCCACCCGATCAATCCTCCGATGGCGCCCAGCAATCCGTAGGTATAAAAACGCATGATACGACTCATGTCGGTAAGACCTCCTCAGTCTGTTCGTTAATTTCTTGGGCAGGCTGCAGGTTCTTCCAAAAGACCACGCTTCTCTGATTTCTATTGGTCAGCTCATAGAAACCAAAGTAGTTGCGCTGGTCCAGCGCGCCGTCCGGCTGGCGGATGAAAAAGCCGCCGATCGACTGGTGCGGTTCGATCACCAGGGCAACCTGCCATTTTTCCGGAAAAAAGTTCTGGTGCAGCCAGGCATCCCAGTGGGAGAAGAAAACGCCCATGCGCGGGTGGGTATGATACCAGCCCAGGAAGACCTTGCGCGGGTAGTACTCCTCCAGGTGATTATGCAGCGCCACCTGCGTATCGCCCGTGAAGGTCAGGTGCGCCGCGCCTTGTTCGGTGTAGACCGCCGGCAGGATGGTATCAACCACAATGAAAGGCTCGCCGTGCAGGGAATCACGGCAAAACTTTCCGGCCATCCAGCCGCCCACTTCGTTGTCCAGGTCGCTGCCCGCGTGCGCGCACATGCGCACGAAAGCGTTCTGGGTGAGAAAGATATCCAGCGGCGGGCGAACCTGCTGCATCTCCTCATCTTTCGGTTCCCAGCGGATGGCGCTGTGATACGGGATGCGGGTGCGCTGCGGCTTTAATCCGTTATTGTCGGATAATTTCACTCGCGGAGGGTTATTCAAGGCGGCAGCTCCGGATTTTTTTCTCCGTTATCCCGCGGTGATGTCGGCAGTGATCATCAGGCGGTCGTTATCGGGCACGGCGGCGCTGCTGAGGGTTTCATCATCCTTCAACTCGCGGCCGAGCGCCTTGCTATCCAACCGGTAGCTAACCGGCCGGCCATCCGGGCCGACGGTGGGCAGTTCCAGTGTGGTGGCCAGTTCGGGCACCAATTCCTTCACGGCCACGTCATCGGGTACTTCCGCGTTGCGGGTACCTCCGGAGGGTAAAACAAGCGTTACGTTTTTGTCAGCCATCTTCTTTTTCCTTTCTATTTGAGTCTGATTTTAGGTTTCGCCACGCTGAGCGGCTTGTTGAACTTGATGCGTTCCGGCCGCAGCAATTCGCGTGAATCGACGGGAAAATATTTGGGATTCTTTTTACGGAATTCCCGGCACCATTTGGCGGCTTCCATGTCCCACGGAAAGGGGGGCTTGGTGGGATCGTCGTGGAAGTTTTTATATTCCAGCATCTCCCCCAGCATGATCACCAGGCGGTCCAGCGAACGGCTGGCGGACCACCAGGCGGCGTCAATGCATACGCTGCCGTTGGCGTGGTTGATGTTCGGGTGCCAGATGGGGGTCAGCCATTTCATGCCCGGCCAGCGCTGCGGGTATTGGCTGTGCAGGTAGATCTCCACCTGGTGATGTTCTCCGACTTTGGGATTTCCTAAACGGTCAATCCCGACAACGCCTTTGCACTTATAGGTGATGATGTAGCGTTCAGGCGGCAGCCCGACGCGTTCGGACTTGGCATTGACCTGGATCAGGTCGCTGCGCGCGTCGATCTCCTGGATCAGTTCGTAATCCTTGCGCAGGCGGCGCAGGCGCGGGTTGGAATCGACCGATATGGCCCCGGCGGTGATGTCGGTGGTGATCATCAGCCGGTCCTCATGCGGAATCCCGCTGCCGGATAATGTTTCATTCTCGCGCAGTTCGCGCCCCAGCGCCTTGCTGTCCATGCGGTACCCCATAGGTCGGCCGTCGGGGCCGACGATGGGCAGGCCGAGCAGCGAGGTGAGTTCCGCCAACAAGTCGCGCACCGCAACGTCGTCCGGCATATCCGCCCGGCGTGTGCTGCCGTTGGGTAAAACGAGTGTTACTGGTATATCCGCCATCCATTCCTCCAAGTAGACGATGATTTCATAGCTCGTTCCGGTGAGCCACACCGCAAGCACCGGTCAGATCCCAACAGTCCTGATGGTGCCATGTGCCGCATTCGGGACAGATCATTTTTCTGTCGTTCTTGTTCACTTTTTCCAGGCAATATGGGCAGACGTGTTCCTCTTCGCCCATCAATTTGACGTCGTTATTTTGCGCTGTTTTGGTTTTCCGCGCTGCTGCCTTTTTAACAGGAGGCGTTTTCATTACCGCGGCCTTGGCAGGCGCGGCAGCTTTGACGGATTTGGCCGCCGGATGAGCGGCGCTGATACGCACCGGTTTGGCAGCCACAGCCTTTTTGGCGGTTTTGGTGATCTTTTTTACCTGCCTGCCGACATCGCGCGTGACCTGCCAATTGGCCGGGTTGATGGTATTGATCACCGGCTGCACCCGTTCGCTAAAAGAAACCTGCGGCTGGTATGCCTGGATTGGCTGCGGGGCCGGGGCAGGCGCGGATTGCGCCTGGACTTTGGCGGGTTTGCGGCGTTTGCGCAGGAAAAACAGGGTTGGCAGGGCAACCAGCAGGATCAGAACGAACTGGGCGGCATCGCTGGCGATTGGCATAGCGAAAGCAAAATTAGCTGTCAGGAATGACAGGCGGTAAGTACCATCGTAAAAATAATCGATCACCAACAGCGCCAAAACCTCCGAGATTAGGGCGATTAAAAATAAAACAAACCCCGGCAGGCGATGAAAGAACAAGCGGCAAGCCAGGCTGCCGATGAACGCCACTGCCAGCAAAATGATGATGCGCAGCCAGAATTCATCCAATCCAGGTCGGGTGGAGAAGTAGATGATCGCCGCCAGCCCCGCCGCCAGACAAATCGCCAGCAGCGCCAGCCATTTCAGGAATCCGTTGATCGCTTTCATGCCGCTTTCTTGTCCTTTACCTTGATGGTCACTTTATCCTGTTCGGTTTCCTCTTGCGGGGAGGGGATTTTCAAATCCGCATCGTGCAGGACGATCCTCGGTTTGCTCTTGATCACCACCTTGTCGTCCAATTTGATACGTCCGGTGACCTTGATGGGAGCTTCATAAGCCGGTTTTTCGAAGTGGGTGAAGTGCAGCGCGTCCGGCAGGTCGGCATTTAATTCGTAAAAACGGTATTCGCTGGCATTGAAAGCGCGCAGGATGTGCAGCGCGGGCACGCCCAGGCTGGAAAGCGTGCGGGTGAGGAAATTTTCCTCCCCGTTAATGGTATGCGAGAGCTCGGTCTCGCGCAGCAGACCGCAAACCGGGCAGTGGGCGCGATTGAAACCCACCTCGGAAATCGGCTCCAGCACCTCTTCGCGGGTGCCGCATTGCGGGCAGGTCAGCGAGAGCACCAGTTCCTGGTCCAACTCGATCACGGCTTCAGGGCCGAGGTCGCGGCGGGCGATCTTGAGCATGTCGCCCAGGGTGGTGGTGTCTGAACGCAGCGGCAGCTCGGTGATCTCGCCATAGGTCCAATGGCTCTCGCAATCCTCCACGGGAGTGTAAGCAGTGGTGTGCATTTCGTTGGTCATGCCGTTGAAGTGCATCACGTAACCGGGCTGCACGGGTTTGCCGTGGATCAGTTTGAGCGCTTCCTGCGCCTGGATGGAGGCGATGATCGAGGCGATAGTGGGCGTGGTGGGCACCTTGCCCAGCAGCACGTTCTCGCGCGCCAGCAGCGGGCAAGAATAGCGCAGCGCCAGGTCGCGGCGGGCTTGTTCGGTTAGGCTGCATTCGAAGCAGGCTCCCTGGCCGGGCACGAACACGCGCGCCAGGCCGAAAAATTCCTGGATGGCGCCGTCCACCCAGGGTTTGTCGACCCAGTAGGCGAAACGGTTGAGCGCCAGGCGCGCCTCGCGGTTATCCAGGCAGCCGACGATCACGTCCATGCGGCGGAACACACCCAACCCGATGGCAGTGGTAACGTCGCCGTGCAGGTACTGTACGTGAATGTTGGGGTTGATCTCCTTGGCGCGCGCGGCAGCCACTTCGGCTTTCTTGCGCCCGGAATCGCTTTCGCGGAACAGAATCGAGCGCGACAAGTTGGCCAGCTCGACAGTGTCGAAATCGACGATGAAGATGTGGCCGATGCCCATCAGCACCAGGTTTTTGATCACTTCGTTGCCCAGGGCGCCGGCGCCGACCACCATGATTTTGGCATTTTCAACTTTTTCCCGTTCCCACCAGGAAATAAACTCGAAAGTCCCCAGGCGGTCGGTCTTCAGGTTGGGGATGATCAACGGTTTTTCCAGGTTGGC
>CALGUJ010000148.1 GCA_937902055.1 uncultured Pelolinea sp. | reverse complement strand
GACCACCGAGATCTACACTCTTTCCCTACACGACGCTCTTCCGATCTCGCCTGGGGAAGGATGAATGGAACGACAAACTGGATGAGACCCTCAAATGTGTGGGACTGAACCCGGAACATATTCTGAATAAATTTCCGCATCAACTCAGCGGCGGCCAGCTCCAGCGTTTTCTGATCGCGCGTGCGCTGTTGCTGGACGTGAAGTTCCTGGTGGCGGATGAGATCATCAGCATGCTGGACGCGTCCACGCGCATCGACGTGCTCAACTTGCTGGCTGATCTGAAGAAATCCGGTTTGTCCATCCTGTTCATCACCCACGACCTGTCGTTGGGATATTACATCAGCGAGCGCTCGGTGATCCTGTACAAGGGCACGGTGGTGGAACTCGGAGCGACCGGCAAGATCTACACCAAACCGCTGCATCCCTACACGCAAATGTTGATGGCATCCATCCCGCATCTGGATAAAAAATGGACGCAGAAGGGCGCTGAGCTGGGTGGGAAAGCCAATGGCAGCCTGGAGGGTTGCGCCTATTATGAGCGCTGCCCGCTGCCGGGCAAGGGGGAGCAATGCCTTACTGGCGTCCCTCCGCTGGTTGAATTGGAACCCGATCACATGGTGGCTTGCTGCTGCTGCGAAAAATAAATCATCCCCTGAATTGACCCAATTCAGGTTTATTGGAGGTATTTAATGAAATATGGTTTCTTCGATGACAGCCGACGCGAATACGTGATCACCAGGCCGGACACGCCGCTGCCCTGGATCAATTATTTGGGCTGCGAAGATTATTTCGGCATCATTTCGAACACGGCAGGGGGATATTCTTTTTACAAGGATGCGCGGCTGCGCCGGTTGACGCGCTATCGCTACAACAACGTTCCTTTGGATACCGGCGGACGGTACCTCTACATCCGCGACGACCGGTCGCCGGATTCGAACCCGGTATATTGGTCACCCAGTTGGCAGCCGGTGAGGGGCAAGCTGGACGAATATGAGTGCCGGCATGGATTGGGATACACCATCATTGCCTCCTCTTTTCAGGGAGTCGCGGCGCAAACGCGCTATTTCGTCCCATTGGGCCAAAACCTGGAAATCTGGGAAACGACAATCAGCAACCGGCGCAACCAGCCGGCGGAGCTTTCCATTTTCGCTTCGGTTGAGTTCTGCCTGTGGGATGCCTGGGACGACGCCACCAATTTTCAACGCAATTTCTCCATCGGCGAGGTGGAGGTGGCGGATAACGTCATTTACCACAAGAGCGAATACCGCGAACGGCGCGATCATTTCGCTTATTTCACCTGTTCAGAAAAATGGAGTGGATTTGAAACCCAGCGCGAGGCTTTCCTGGGCGCGTACCGCGGGTGGGATGCGCCGCTGGTTGTCGAACGGGGCAAGACCTCCGATTCGGTGGCGCATGGCTGGCAGCCGGTGGGCGTTCAGCACGTTCGGGTGCGTTTAGAGCCGGGTGAAAGCCGGCGGATCATCTTCCTGTTGGGATATCAAGAAAACCCGGCTGACCGAAAATTCGACCCACCGGACTCGCAGATGATCAACAAGAAAGAAGTCTTGCCGATCATACAGCGTTTCCTGCAGCCGCGGGAAGTGGAGCAGGCTTTTACGGAATTGAAAGTCTATTGGGACGGCCTGCTGGAGCGTTTCCAGGTGCAAAGCCCGGATGAGCACACCAATCGCATGGTCAATATCTGGAATGTTTATCAGGTGATGGCGACTTTCAACATTTCCCGCTCGGCTTCGTCTTTCGAAAGCGGCATCGGGCGCGGCATGGGTTTCCGCGACTCCAACCAGGATCTGCTGGCTTTCATCCTGCTGGATTATGCGCGCGCCCGCCAACGTCTGCTGGACCTGGCCGCCACGCAGATGGCGGACGGCAGCGCCTATCACCAGTACCAGCCGCTCACCAAGCGCGGCAACAACGACGTTGGCAGCGGTTTCAACGACGACCCTTTATGGTTGGTGCTGGCGGTGGCCGAATATATCAAGGAAACCGGCGATTGGGAAGTTCTGGAGGAGCAGGTTCCTTTTGACAATCAGGAAGGCACAGAGCAGGCGCTCTACGAACATTTGTTGTGTTCTGTGCAATACACGCTGGATCACCTCGGCCCGCACAAGCTGCCCCTGATCGGGCGCGCCGACTGGAACGATTGCCTGAACCTGAACTGTTTTTCAGACAAACCCGGCCAGTCTTTCCAAACCACCACCAACAAGCAGGGAGTCACGGCGGAAAGCGTCCTGATTGCCGGTTTGTTTATGCTGGCGGTGGATGAAATGAACGGGATTGCGAAAAATCGCGGCGACCGGGCGGCCATCGAGCGCTTCACGCAAGCCAGCCGCGCCATGGAGCAGGCGGTTTGGGCATCCGGGTGGGACGGAGAGTGGTTCCGGCGAGCGTACGACGATTTCGGCAAACCGGTCGGTTCGCGCGAGTGCGCTGAAGGGCAAATCTTTATCGAACCGCAGGGTATGTGCGTGATGGCGGGGCTGGGGCTGGCGGACGGGCGCGCCCGGCAGGTATTGGATTCCGTGGCCGATCGCCTGGCCACCCCGCACGGCATCCTGCTGCAGCAGCCGGCATTCAGCCATTATTATCTCAACCTGGGCGAGATATCTTCTTATCCGCCGGGTAACAAGGAAAACGCCAGCGTTTTTTGCCACACCAACCCGTGGATCATGATCGCGGAAACCAAAATTGGGCGGGGGGACGCCGCTTTCGATTATTACACGCGCATCAATCCTTCGGCGCGCGAAGCGATCAGCGACCTGCACAAATGCGAACCGTACGTTTACGCGCAGATGATCTCCGGGCGGGATGCGGTGGTGCAGGGCGAAGCCAAGAATTCCTGGCTGACCGGCACGGCCGCCTGGAATTACGTAGCCGTCACGCGCTGGATCCTGGGTATCCGCCCGACTTTCGACGGCCTGGAGATCGCGCCGGTGGTGCCGGAAAGCTGGCAAACCTTCCGGGTGGACAGGAACTTCCGGGGAGTGTGCTATCATATCC
>CALGUJ010000147.1 GCA_937902055.1 uncultured Pelolinea sp. | reverse complement strand
CTGGAAGACGACCTGCGCGAGATTTCCGATGAACTGATCATGGCCACCGACGACGGCTCATACGGCGTCAAAGGCTTTGTGACTGAATTGCTAAAAGACCTTTACCGCAAAGGCGAGCGGATCGACCGCGTGATCGCGGCCGGACCGCTGCCCATGATGAAACTGATCGCCGATATCACGCGCGAACACGGCACCCCCACCATCACCAGCCTGAACCCCATCATGGTGGACGGCATCGGCATGTGCGGCGGCTGCCGGGCACTGGTGAACGGCAAGATTGTGTTCGTATGCGTGGATGGGCCGGAGTTCGACGCGCACCAGGTGGATTTCGACAGCCTGATGCGCCGCAACAACGCCTACCGCGGCATCGAACAGGAAAAAGAACACACCTGCAAACTGGACGCGCAGATCGAAGAGGTGAAACGTGCCTAACGATCTACCTCTGAGGGAACGCATGAAGATCGCGCGGCACGAGATGCCGGCGCAAGACGCGCAAGCGCGCATTGCCAATTTCGACGAGGTCAACCAGGGGTTCACGCCCGAACTGGCGCGCGAAGAAGCCATGCGCTGCCTGCAATGCAAGGACGCACCCTGCTCGCAGGGCTGCCCGGTGCACGTGCACATCCCCGACTTCATCAACCAGATCGTGGAGGGGGATGCGCTGAAAGCAGCGGATGTGCTGCTGCAGGATAATCTGCTGCCGGCCATCTGCGGGCGGGTTTGCCCGCAGGAAAAATTCTGCGAATCGCGCTGCGTGGTGGGCAAGAAAGGCCTGCCGGTGGCCATCGGCAGCCTGGAGCGCTACACGGCGGACGCAACCGCCAACCAACGCGCGGCGCGGCCGGTGGGCGGGCTGCCGCCTGCCACGGGTAGAAAGGTCGCCCTGATCGGTTCCGGCCCGGCTTCGCTGGCCTGCGCCGGCGACCTGATCCGCATGGGGCATGCCGTGACCGTTTTTGAGGCGCTACATGCATTCGGCGGAGTGCTGGTGTACGGCATCCCCGAGTTCCGTCTGCCCAAACGCATCGTGGAATACGAAGTCAACGTGCTGCGGCGGCTGGGCGTGCGTTTTGAAAAGAACGTGGTGATCGGCATGACTCTGACGCTGAACGAATTGATGACCGACCAGGGCTACGACGCCGTCTTCATCGGCGCGGGCGCCGGACTGCCTCACTTTTTGGGCGTGCCGGGCGAGGAGCTGATCGGCATTTATTCATCCAACGAACTGCTGACGCGCGTCAATTTGATGAAAGCCTACCAAAGCGGCGCAGTCACGCCCATCTTCAGTTACCAGGGCAAGACCGTGGCGGTTTTCGGGGCAGGCAACACTGCGCTGGATTCCGCGCGCACGGCGCTGCGCCTGGGCGCAAAAAAAGTGCACATCATCTACCGCCGTTCGGAAGAGGAAATGCCGGCGCGGCATGAGGAAGTGCTGCATGCCAAAGAGGAGGGCGTTGCATTCACCTTCCTGGCAGCCCCGCTGGAATTTATCGATAACGGGCAAGGCTGGCTGAAAGCCGTACGCTTGCAGCGCATGCAATTGGGAGAACCGGATCAGAGCGGCCGGCGCAGCCCGGTGCCGATCGAAGGGTCCGAATTTACCATGGAGCTGGACCTGGCGGTGATCGCCATCGGCAACAGCTCGAATCCCTTGCTGCGCGACACACCCGGATTGCAGTTCACCCGGCGCGGAACGCTGCAGGTGGGCGAGAACAGCCTGGAAACCAGCAAGAAAGGCGTGTTCGCGGGCGGCGACATCGTCACCGGCGGCGCGACGGTCATCTCGGCCATGGGCGCCGGGCGCCAGGCAGCCCAAGAAATCAACCGCTATTTACAGGAATTGAATCGACCTGCGGGTTGAAATGAAGCGCGGCTGGTTGATCCAGAACCAACTGAACACAAAATCAGCAAAAGATGCGATCCGTGGGCGGAGCTCTAAGACCGCATCTTTTTTATTGCTAAGCTTTACGGGTGGGATCGTCGAGATATTTCCCGTGATAGATGGCCTGGCGCGCGCGAATGAACTCATTGGTGAGTTTGATGAAGACTTCCTCGCTGGGGCGTTCGCTGAAATAAGCCGTGCGCAGGTAGGCGTAGTTGACAATTTCCCAGGCGACCGCCGCCATCATGGCATTGTCATCCAATCCATCGGGTAGATCAGACATGATAACCTCCTTGTGATAAAGAATCCTGCATGGAATGATTCAATTGTAGCATTTTCGGTTTTTTATACGCAAATGGAAGAATTACCTGCGGCCGGCGGAAAATTGGCACAGACCGCACTCTCCTTTTTCATCTATAATGATTAATAGCCCTGAATAAAAAAATGGAGCGAAAAATGACCAAAAATGTTGGAGTTCTGACCGCCGGCGGGGATACACCCGGCTTGAATGCCGCCCTGCGCGGGCTGGGAAAATCAGCCGAATACCGCTACGACCTGCAGCTGGTCGGATTCTACGACGGTTTCCGCGGGCTGCTGCAGGACCGCTGCATCCTGCTGGATGAAACTTCGCTTTCCGGCATCCTGACGCAGGGTGGAACCATCCTGGGCACCAGCCGCGACAAACCCAAGAAAATGCTGGTGGGCGGCAAGTTCCAGGATATGCGCGACGCCATGGTGGAAACCTATCATAAGCACCGCCTGGATGTGCTGGTGTGTATCGGCGGCGGCGGGACGCAAAAGAACGCTTTCAGCTTGATGGAAAAGGGGTTGAACATTGTAACCCTGCCCAAAACCATCGATAACGACATCGCCAACACCGACGTTACCCTGGGCTTTGACACTGCGTTGGGCATCGCTACAGACGCCATCGACCGGCTGCACAGCACCGCCCACAGCCACCACCGCATCATCATCGTGGAGATCATGGGGCACAACGCCGGCTGGCTGGCGCTGGGCGCGGGCATCTCAGGCGGGGCGGACGTGATCCTGATCCCGGAAATTCCCTACGACCCCGAAAACATCGCCAAAGCGATCCTGGAACGCAGCCGCAGCGGCAAGCATTTCAGCATCGTAGCGGTCTCGGAGGGCGCCATGTCCATTGAGGATCGCAAGCGGGAAACGCAAATGATCGAGGACATCAACGCGGCCAAGAACAAGAAAGACAAAGAAAAAGCCAACGAAGAATTATTGAAATTTTATTCCGCGCAGCCCGGCAAGACCATGCGGCTGGCGGATGACCTGCAAAAATTAACCGGCCTGGAAGCGCGCGTCACCATCCTGGGTTACGTGCAGCGCGGCGGCACGCCCTCGGCGCGCGACCGGCTGCTGGGTTCGCAACTGGGCGGAGCGGCGGCGTCGCTGATCGCGGAAGGCGTCAATGGGATAATGGTGGCAGTCAAGGGCGTTGAGGTAAAACCAGTGGCTTTGAAGAGCGTGGTGGATAAGCGCCGCCTGGTGCCGGGCAACCATATCTGGCTGGACACCGCGCGGCGGGTGGGCACCTGCCTGGGCGATTAACCTGAATTCTTCTTTTCTTAGAGAAATGTAAAATCCGCTTGAGCCGGATTGGCGCAGGGAATTTTGTGATTTAATGGCAATCAATAAATCAGATAAACATCATCGTAAAGGTCTATAAATGAGAAAAATCACGACTTTACTCGTATTGATTGTGCTTTCATTCAGCGCCTGCGCGCCAACGCTCTCGCTGTCCTCGCCAAACGTCGACACAGACACGCTGGCTGAATCCGCTCCTGCAGCCGAAGTGGACGGGGCAGCGCTGCTGCCAACGACGGAAGCAGCCCTCAGCCCATATTCCCTGGAAGCGCTGGCCAGCCGTACATACGGTCAGGGCGAGTTGCGCGTGGAATACACCTGGCAGGAAAAAGCCGAATTCACGCGCTATTACATCACTTACGACAGCGATGGATTGAACATCCATGGATACGTGAACATCCCCAAAGGCAAGGGGCCTTTCCCGGTGGTCATTGCGCTGCATGGCTACATCCCGGCCGAGGAGTACGAAACGCTGGATTATTCCACACGTTACGCGGATTCCATTGCGCGCAAGGGCTACATTGTGCTGCATCCCAACTTGCGTAACTTCCCGCCTTCCGATTCACCCGGCCGCGTGCGCGATTACATGAGCGGGTACACGGTGGACGTGATGAACCTGCTGGCGTACGTGCGCCAGGCCGCGGGCACGAAAGGCAGTATCTTCGAGAATGCCGACCTGAGCCGAATGGGCATCTGGGGGCACAGTCTGGGCGGGGGCGTGGCGCTGCGCGTGTTGAACCTGGTGCCGGAGATTAAAGCCGCGGTCCTGTACGGCGCGGTCAGCCAGCGCTATATCAATAACGGGGACGGGATCAAGGTATATGATTTGGGCGCCACCAAAGCGGCTTTCAGCGTGCATCACGGCGGGGAGGATGAAGTGATCGCGCCGGAATGGTCGCAAACGTTATGCACCCAGTTGGAAGAAGCCGGGCGGGAGCACAAATGCTATTTTTACGAAGGTCAACCGCATACCTTCATCGCCAGCGGCGATGCGGATCCGATGTTCATCCAGCGCGTGGTGGAATTTTACGAT
>CALGUJ010000146.1 GCA_937902055.1 uncultured Pelolinea sp. | reverse complement strand
CCTTCGACGGGGCTCACATCGTCCCGATGTCCTTACGGGAGGGTACTTGTTTATCCTCTTGCGTGACCCGAATAACGCGACCGGCTTTTGCATCCCAACCCCGGCCTGCAATAACTGCCCCATGTGCCCCTATGGGACGATCAGGCGTTTCATAGAAGAAAATCATTTGTTATCTTCTTCGCGTTTCCTTTGCGCTCTTCGCTTCTTCGCGGTGAATTATTTTTGCATGGTCTGGAAAACTTCACCGGCTTATACCGCCACCGGCTCCTTGCGCCGGTAGCGAATGATCGCCTTGCTCGGACGCGACGCGCCCAGGCTCATATCGTGATACACCTCTTTGGTGACCAATTCCACGTCGAAATCGCGGAACAGCAGGGCGGCGATCATCATCATCTCATTATAAGCAAAGTTCATCCCCACGCACTTGTGCATACCGCCGCCAAATGTGATCAGCGCAAAACGATGCTTCTTATCTTCCTCGCGCCCTGGCGCGAAGCGCAGCGGGTCAAAGCGCTCCGGGTCGGCAAACACTTCCGGCAGGCGGTGCGCGTTAAAAGCGTTGACAAACACCACCCAGCCAGCGGGGATGCGGTAACCGCACACGTCAAGATCCTCCTCGGCCATGCGGATCAGCAGGTCGGTCGAGGGGTGCAGCCGTTCCACTTCGCGCACCGCCCACTCAGTGTGCTTGAGTTTGTTGAGCAATTCCTGGTTGATGGCCGTACCCGGCGGCAGGTGCTCGTCCACTTCCTGCTCCACCAGCGCGCGGTATTCCGGGTGGCGAATCATCTCGATGATGGTCCAGGCGGCCTGCCCGGCGGTGGTTTCATGCCCGGCGAACGCCAGCCCGAGGATCATGTTGATGACGATGTGATCTTCCACCGGCGATCCGTCTTTATACGGGGTGTTGAGAAAATCCTGCAAAAAATCGTCGTACTGGCCCGGGTTTTGCCGCCGCTCCTGGATGAACGGGGTGATCATCTCGATCAGGTTTGCCCGGGCGGCGTCGCGGCGCTTAAAGCGTGGTAGCGGCAAGTTGGGTGGCAGGATCGGGTCCATGCCTTTGCTGAGAATGGTGTACTGGTCCCAAAATTCGCGCCCGAACCGCTGGCGGAACGACTTGCCGAGGAAGGAATGCCCGGCTACATTTTGAACCAGTTTGACGATCTCGCTGTTAAGCTCGATCTCGCCCGCATTCCCCAGACCGTCCAGCCATTCCTCGATCTCTTCCTGCATCATGCTCACGTAGGCCAGCATCTTCTCGCGCCGGAAGGGCGAGTGCAGCACCGGCCGGTGCTTGAAATACGTTTCCGGTGGAGCCGTGAACGCCACTTCGCCAAACATGGCGCGCGGGGAACGGTAGGTTTTGTGCATGCTCAGTTTTTTGTCGGTTTCCTGGAAGAATACCTGCTGGTATTCCGGGCCGATCAGCGCCACGGCCTTTTTATTCGCCAAACGGAAGGCAAACACCGGCCCGATCGTGTCCAGCCCTTTGCGGAACATGGCGCTGCGGTCTTTTTGAAATTCAAGCAGGTTCCCGACCAGCGGCAAACCTGGTAAAAACTTGGGTGTCGGATTCATCCTGTGCTCTCCTTGATATTGCGTGTCATTATTGTATTATCCATACTGAATTTATCACATTTTCAGGAAAATGTCCTCTATCGCGTTGCGTGAAGTGCGTTGGGGAGAGGAGAAAAACGCCACACAATAAAACGAATGGACCGAATGTTCACGAATAATTTTAATTTTCTAATTCGCGGTCTGGCCACCTGACAGTTTATTTACGATAGCGCCCAGTAACAAAATGATCGTCTGCGTAACGCGCCACCTCCCGCGTAGGGGCGGACCTATGTGTCCGCCCGCCGCGGCGATGGTCAATTGAATCCTCTATAGGCACAAAGATTCAATCGAAATTCGGGATTTTATCCCTACCGAGGCTTTTTACGGTGATAGTTCTGGCGGGCGGACACATAGGTCCGCCCCTACGACGAATTGTGATCCTTTTGTTCCCGATAATGGCTGTTGCAAAGAAACTGTCAGGTGGCCAGGAACGAATAAATCTTAAAAAATTCGATAAATTCGTCCTATTCGTGGCATTCGTGATGCTTTTTCCCCCATTTCCATAAAAAAGCCGCGAGCTTGCGCCCGCGGCCAAAAAAACAAACCAGAAACATCTCAGCGCACGCGCTCGATGCGGGTGGAGCCGATGATATTCAACACCT
>CALGUJ010000145.1 GCA_937902055.1 uncultured Pelolinea sp. | reverse complement strand
GCCGCCAGCAGCACCGCGCGCGGCGCGCCCTGCGGCGGCGCCGAAAAATCGAGCGGCTGCTCCAGCGGCAGCGCGCAGCGCAGGCGGGTGGCCACGGCCGCCTCGGCCACGCGCTGACGCAGGTAGTCGAGGTCGCCGGCGTGCTGGCGCAGCACCTCCAGCGCGCCCTGACCGCGCTCCTGCTGCTCGGCGGCGCGCCGCGCCGCCTGCCCGCCCATCGCGCGGATCTGGTTTTGGATCTCCTGGTAATCGACCGGCATGGCAACTCCCGGATGGAACAAATGTTTGAGGATATTATAGCGTGAAATGAGGCGAGGAAGGGATGTGTTGATTCGGTATTCGTTGATTCGGGGGAGAAAATAGAGATGGCGCCGGTCTATGACCGTGCGCCATCGGATGTTGTACTGATTTTGGCTGCATTGCTCATGGATAAAAACATCAACCAAAACTTTTCAACTGGACTATTCTTTGGGGCCGATTATCATTTATCAGCTATTTCTTGTAATAATTCGATAATTTCTGCAAAGCCCATAATCATTGTGCCAGCCACAAAAAATCCAGCCCAATATGCTAGTACGAATAGAAATGGGAAATCAGAAAAATAACCAGCATCACGTCCGAGCAACAAACCTGCGATTAGACGATAGTGCAAGGATTTTTCTGTAAATTCTTTCAGATTATCCCGTTGGTTTCTTAAGGTACGAGTAGGAAGAAGGCTGTGGATCTGTGGAAGGGACTTGCACTATCCAGATATGCTACGAAGCAGGAAGAGCTGGAGAAAGATACACGCGACCTGCCTCCCATTCATCGCTGGTTTCCAACAGGACGGCACTGACCAGGCGCAGGCAAGCCGCTTCATTCGGAAAAATGCCAACCACGCGGGTTCGCCGTTTGATCTCCCGGTTGAGCCGTTCCACGCCATTGGTGGTGCGGATCAACCGCCGGTGAGCAGACGGGAATGAGAAAACCGTTAATCCTTCAGGCAAATTCTGTTCCATCCAGTTAGCCAGACGTGAAGCGGACTTCTCATACTTTTTGACAATTTCCGCCAGGTAACGTTCCGCGGTGTGCCGGTCGGGGGCATTGAAAATGGTACGAATATCTTCCGCCACTTCCGATTGCATTTCCTTTCTGGGAATGTAGGCTTGCGCGTTTTGCTGAAGATGGAACTGGCAGCGCTGCCAGGGCAGTCCACCGAAGACGGCCTGCCGGGCGGCTTTCAGCCCGGCATGATCGTCGCTGATGATCAGTTGCACGCCCCGCAGCCCCCGTTTGACCAGGCTTTCCATAAACGCGCGCCAGTGAATCTCCTGCTCGCCCAGCGAGACCGAAACTCCCAGCACTTTGCGCTTGCCATCCGGCCCAACGCCGACCGCGATCAGCACGGCCGCATCCCGAATTTGTCCGTCCTGACGTACTTTTTCGTAGCGGGCATCCAGATACAGGTACACTATTTCGCCTAGCGGGCTATTACGCCATTGGTCCAGCTTCTCATCCAACTGGGCGGTGGCTTTACTCACCTGGCTGGAAGAGACCCCGCTGCCGCACAGTTGCTCGACTATCGCCGCTACTTTACGGGTTGAAACGCCCTGCACATACATCTCGGCCAGACTCAGGGTCAATGCCCGCTCGCTGCGCAATCCTTTCTCCAATGCCTGCGGGTAAAAATCGCCTTCGCGCACCTGTGGCACCTCGAAGGTGATCTCGCCCATCCTCGTTTTCATCGTTTTTGGCTTGTAGCCGTTGGCGTAGTCGCGCCGTTCCTGGCTGCGTTCGTATGGCCCCACGCCCAGGTGCTTCTGCCGCTCGGCTTGCATGGCGGCATTGATCATGATGCGGATCAGCTCGGGCAGATAGTCAAATCCTTGTTCGGCGATTTGCTCCACCAGTTCCTCAGGTAGAGTAGAATTATGGTTGTAGGTCATGGTGTCTCCTTTGTGGTGTGGTAACCTTAAGGATAACCCGACCTACACTTTTTAAGGTGCTGGAATTTACAGAAAATATTTTACGCGACTGATTAGACCTACTCCGTAAACGATCCAAGCTATTACTCGTATTACACCAGCGATCCGATTACTTCCTGTTTGCTTTTTACTGTAAATAGTGTTGGACATTCTAACCTCTGTAAATCTTAATGGATATTAATATTTTTAAGTATATTACGCATAATGAATATGTCAATTATTTCAGACTATTTTCTTAATATCAACGCCTAGATCTCGTAGGATTGAGGAGATAAGGGCAAGCTTTCAAAGTGTCAATTCGTTGCGACGAGCAAAGGATCGGCCCGAAATCCGACGTCGAGCAATGTGAGCTTAAGATTCTTTGGGTTCGTGCTTAAGAACGACTGCTTCCCAAAACGCTCGATACTTTTCCCTTGTCGCAAGCACATACGGCAGCCGCTGAGCCACCAATTGCTCCGCCGTCAGGCCGTCAAACTTTAAGCCGCGCTTTTCGGCCAGATCGAAATAGCGGTTGTCGGCGGTATTGCAGAAGTTGCACGCCGCGACGATGAAATCCGGGTTGTCGCGGTTGGGATGGCCCTTCGGCAGCAGGTGATCCCACGAGAGCGACAGCCAGGTATCGAAGGATTGCGTCCCGTCCGCGCCGCAGTAGCGGCATTTGTACTGGTCGCGCTTGAGGATTTCGGCGGCATATCCGCGCAGGGCATCATCGAATTTAGGCATGGATGATTACCTTATCAATTAAAAGGATTTATTGAGATGTTTGAATTTCCTGCAATGCTATAATAATCCTATTTCTACAGTATATAGAAAGACGAAGTGTAAAATGTTTCAAGAAAAAGATGATTTTTTCCAAGAACAAAAAGATTGGTCCAAACGAAAATTATCAATAATTCAATCATATCTTGCAAGCTTCACAAAAATATTGGGTAGTAGCACAACCCAATCCTGTGTGTATTACGTTGATGGATTCGCTGGAAGAGGGATATATAACGATGGCTCTAAAGGATCACCGTTATTGGCAGCCGAACTGGCACGAAAATATCGCAATCAACAAAAGAAGTATCAACTTAATTGTATAAACGTAGAAGCTGATAGTGAGAATTTTCAAAATCTGGAAAAAGCTACAGTCCAATACTCGCTAATTGTTGAAAACTTTGAGGGGACATTTTCTTCGAATATTCAATCTATTCTGAATAACTTGGGAAGGTGCCCCGCCTATTTTTTTATAGACCCATTTGGTGTGAAGGGAACGGATTGGGAAGATATGGTAAAAATAATCCACCGTATTGCACCAACCGATTTATGGTTACGATTTGACCATAAGATTGTTCGCAGATTATGTGGCTTTTTTGAGTCAGGTTCTCGAGGAGCAGATGGTAAAGTAAATAGATTATTGAAACTTTACGGAGTGCAAAGGGCTGATAATTTATTTACACGGCTAGACGGGAATTCTCCAGAAGAAAGAATTGATAACGCAGTTTATTATTATGTTGAAAAACTTGAGGAGGAATTTCGTAGAGTAAAGAAATTTGGGTTTAGCGCAGCATTTCCAATTGTTTCATTGGAAGGTCAAAATAAATACTATTTAGTTTTTGCCGCATCACACCCAAAGGCTGCAATGGTGGCGAATGAAACCATATACTCGGTAGAACGAAATCGTCCCCAGGAAATGGAAGAGTATAGACGAAGGAAAACAGGACAATTGGCTCTTTTTTCCTCAGAACCTGATGAAAAAGAATTGTCGAATTTTATCGCTGAAGAACTTGCAAACGATATATGGCAACTTTGTTCTGGTGCTCAAATTGACCGAAAGGATATATATCTTAAACTATTGAAAAACGATAAGAAAAAATGGTTCGGCCATTTTTCAGGCGCCCACTTGAATTTAGCGTTGTCTATAATGGAAAAAGAGAAAACGCCAAGACTTATCAAACGCACTGGAGCTATCAGTCAGAATAGCACGAAGTTTG
>CALGUJ010000144.1 GCA_937902055.1 uncultured Pelolinea sp. | reverse complement strand
AAGGCTTGGAATCGATCTCGGTGCGCAGGCGGGCGGCGGCTTCATCGATCAGGTCAATGGCTTTATCCGGCAGGTGGCGATCGGTGATGTAGCGGTCCGAAAGGGTGGCCGCCGCGATGACAGCCGCGTCAGTGATGCGTACCCCGTGGTGCACTTCATATTTCTGCTTCAATCCGCGCAGGATGCTGATGGTATCCTCCGCATTGGGTTCGGCCACCAGCAAGGGTTGGAAACGACGTTCCAAAGCGGCGTCTTTTTCGATGTATTTACGGTATTCGTTGATGGTGGTGGCGCCGATCATGTGCAGCTCGCCGCGCGCCAGCATGGGTTTGAGCATGTTGCCCGCGTCCATGGCGCCTTCGGCGGCGCCGGCTCCGACCACGGTGTGCATTTCATCAATGAAAAGTAAAATCTCGCCGGAGGAGCTTTGCACCTCTTTCAAGACGGCTTTCAAACGTTCTTCAAATTCACCACGGAATTTGGCGCCGGCAACCAGCGCGCTCAAATCGAGCTGGATGATGCGCTTATTTTTCAAGCCTTCGGGCACGTCGCCGTGCACGATACGCTGGGCCAGGCCTTCCACGACGGCGGTCTTGCCAACACCGGGCTCACCGATCAGGGCGGGATTGTTTTTGGTGCGGCGCGAAAGAATCTGGATCAGGCGGCGGATCTCTTCATCGCGGCCGATGACCGGATCGAGCTTGCCCTGACGGGCCATGGCGGTGAGGTCGCGGCCGTATTTTTCCAAAGCCTGATAAGTGGATTCAGGATTGGCGGAGGTGACGCGCTGATTGCCGCGAATTTCAACCAGGGCTTTGAGAACCGAATCCTTGGTCAGGCCGTATTGGCCGAGACGGTCAGATTCGGAGCTTTCCAGCAAACCGAGCAGGATGTGCTCGGTGGAGGTGTATTCATCCTGCATGCCCTTGGCGAAACGCTCGGCGGCTTCCAGAACGCGCGCCGCGGGCTGGGACAGGCCGACTTCACCGGTCCAGCCGGAGACTTTGGGACGCGCGTCCAGGGCCTGCTGCACTTCCTGCAAGAGCGCCTGGGTGTTGCCGGCGACTTTGGTGATGATGGCCGGAACGACGCCTTCACTCTGTTTCAGCAAGGCTAGCAAGAGATGAGCCGGTTCGATGGTTTGATGCCCAGAGTCACGGGCGATCTGCTGCGATTCGAAAACAGCTTCCTGTGCTTTTTGAGTGAATTTATTTAAATCCATTTTTGCCTCTTATAAATCCTTAAGATCTTCATGAGGATAATCCACGAAGGTCAAAAAAATGTATGAGAAGCGTATGAGGGATGTTAATTAATTGATTTTTACGGGGAGCATAAACTGAAAAGGAGGGCGGCTCTTGTAATGAGTATTTGTCGGATTGGAAGATCAGCAATGCGACCTACGTTATATGATTCAAAGTGGCAGGTAGGAATACCTGCCCTACGTCTGGGAAGTTGTCGGGTTGGAAAACTACTAATCCGATTTACATATATTATGTGAGGGAGAGAATCAACTCCAACCGACGAATTCTTCGCCTTTGATGACCTTAAAGACAACATCTCGTTCATAACTAAGCGCCAGCAAATCGCTTTTCTTGATGGCTGATTTGATTTCTTCTTTATACGGTTCCTTTTTCACCCAACAGCGGATTACAATCTTGTTCCTTGTAAATGTTGTCCGAGTGGTCCGAATACGCAGATTGTGGGAATATTCCAAGCCGTCAGCAACGCGCAGAAACCCCGCCAGGCGAGCCACCATTTCCCGATCGGTTTTTTCCAATGCCTTGAAGTGATCATGTTCCAGCGAAGGCAGCGCGTGGCGGTGATAGCGGGCAATGGAGCCGATAATCAAGCGGTCTTTTTGATTGAAGCGTAGCAGGGGGGTGTTCAGAATGATCTTTAGAGCGGTTTTATGATGTCCTTGAGAACCCTCGGTATTCACACCTATGTCATGCAGTAAAGAAGCACACAACAGGTAATACCGTTCTTCGGCACCCATGCCATGCAATTCATTCAAATCATCAAAGATTTCCAGCGCGAATTTGGTAACCTGTTTGGTGTGTTGAGAATCGTAATTACATTGTTTGGCAACTTTCATTACCGACTTAAGTTCATTCTTTTGCGCAGTACTGAATCCACGAAAGAGGGTTTTGTTTTTCATCTCATTGCAACTCTTTTAATTAGGTTTTTAGGCAGTCGGATCCTCCGGGGCGGGAGGCGTCGGAGGGATGGTTTTTTGACTATCCAGGTTGGCCATAAAGATGACTTTGCGCAGGGTCAACCAGGATTCTTTCATTTTCCAGGCTTTCCACTCGTCAAGAAAATTATCATACAGGCGGCTTCGTTCCAAACGGCGGTTTTCAAGCAGATAATCCAGGCCGGGTTTCAGGCGGTTGTAAGGGGAAAGCGATCCATAGAAATTTAAAACCCGTTTTTGTTCTTTTTCCATAAACCTGGGCAGGAACATGGCCCAAACATCGGCATCGTGAATTTCTCCCAATAGCTGCTGGGATTGACGCGCGAGGTCAAGCGCAAAATCGGTTTTCTTGTTAAAAAGATCCGAAAAGATTTCCAATGTATAGCGCAAGTGTTTGGCCGCGATGCGCATGCGATGCAATTCCTCGACGCGCGAGGAATCGAAGATGAAGACTTCAAAGAAAAGAAATTCATCCAGACGTTTTTGAACTTGTTCATAGCCCAGTTGAAACAGGGCATTCCTGGGAGTTGAATCGGAAGCAATGGATTGCGCGATGGATTCCAGCCAGGCGTTCATTTCCACCAGGCTTGCGCTTTCAAGGACGGCGCGCGTGGTACGCTGCATGTCCGCCTCGCGGACCTGGCGTTTTTGCTTAAGGCGCAAGCGTACCCGGCGGATGCCTGCGCGAAGGGCTGCATCCTGCGTGCCAGAAGCCATTTGCATTATCCAATCCAGTTGCACATCGAGGTCGCGCACTCGGCTGAATGCGTTGGTAATGCTGCGGATATCCCGCTGCCAAACCTTGATCTTCTTGGGAGGCAGTGCTTCGGCAAACACGTTCAGGCATGTTCGAATGCGGCGGGAGGATACTCGCAAATCATGAATATCCTCAATGTTCCTGCGGCGTTGGATACTCTGCGCTTTTTTTCTCAGAATCTCGAGATGCGGGCGCAATACGTGCGAACAGTAGGCCTGGACAGCCGGGTCATTCAGATTAGCGGACATTGGAGAGCACTTGCTGGTTTTCCAGGACAGGATGCAAACTATCCTTTATATCGTCATTAACGTCCCTGGTGGAGCGATTGGCGTCAATGACCTTGAAATGGTATTCTATTGCCATCTGATCGAACTGGGCGATCATACATTCCTGGTAAGCACAGAAACTGTCATAAAGATTGTCTTTTTTCATGATGTCCATGCCGGCTTCCCAATAGTTAAACCCGCGGCCGTGAACAATGCGAGTCACCAGCGTATTCACATCCGCTTTCAGATAGATCACGATATCCGGAACAAGCGCAAAACCATAGATTGCCCTGGCCCAATGCGGGTCGATGCCGCGCACTACATCGCGCGCCACGATGGAGTAAAAGTAGCGATCGGAAAGTACAAAAAAACCGGCTTTCAAGGCGGGAATGATTTGGTTTTCCAGGCGATCAGCGAAATCAGTGGCGTAAAACAGGCTGATGGTGAGAGGCGTTAGGTTGGTGCCTTTTTTTGCTTCATCCAAACCCATTTGGGTCAAGGGTGAACGACGCAGGCCGGTATCGGAAACGGCATATCCGGTTTTCTCCAGCCAAGTTCGCAGCATTTCAATCTGCGTCGAACGGCCGACGCCATCGGTGCCTTCCAGGACGATCAACTTTCCCGGCAGATCTTCGATCAATTTATATGGGAGTCCGGCTCCGTAATATTGAAGCTTGGTCATTTTGCCCTCACTGTGTCTTTCTCGATCCCAAACGGCTATAATTTCGCGCGGATTCTACCGGATTGGGAAGTCCTTCCCAGTCGCTGAGAACCTGGTTCACTAATCGGCGGATTTGTTTCTGCTGCTTTTGCACCGGCTGAGTGGCATCGATCACGTGGAAATTGAACTCATCCACCATCTTTTCATATTCCCCCAAAATACGCGTCTGGAAGAGACGAAAGCTGGTAACTTTATTATCGGAGAGGTTCAGGTCCATTCCGGCTTCGTAATACTTCAACTTGGCCCGCCCAAAGGTGATGCGTTCCACCGCATCGTCCAAAGGCACACGGAAATACAACACCAGGTCGGGTTGAAATGCAAAAGAATACAGGTTGCGGACCCAGGAGGGATCAACACCGCGAGCCACGTCACGCGCGAAACCAGTGAAAGCATAACGGTCCGCCAGCACGATCACGCCGGCTTTCAACATCGGCAGGAACTGGTTTTCCCAGCGGTTGGCAAAATCAGTGGCCTGGATGAGACTGAAGGTGGTGGGAGTGAACGATTTCTCTTTTTTACCCATGCGCGTGGTGCTTTTTACCAAAGGAGAGGAATTCCATTCGCTGAAATAGACCGACTTGCCTTTTTCGAGAAGCCATTTATGGATCAGATCGATTTGAGTTGACTTACCGCTGCCATCGATGCCTTCCACGACAATCAATTTTCCTTTGCATGGATTCTTTGCCAACATAGTTCATCCCTTTATTTATTTATAAAAAGAGCTTGATATGATGATTATATCAAGCCCAATTGTTGAAAGAACCAAAATCCGTTCGAGATGCTGGAAGCTAATCCTCTCCGTCCAGTTCATCCATTTCTTCATCGCTGGCGCCCATTTCCATCATTTCGCCGGACTTGATGAAGACTGTGCGCTCGCAGATGTTGATGACGCGATCTGAAAACCTTTCCAGATCGTGGACGATCCATAACAACAAGCTGGCATCATCGATTGTGGCGGGATTGGCGATCATGCCATTGACGATCGTGCGATAGCATTTATTGAAGAGATTATCGACCTCGTCGTCCTCGGGTGGAATAGCCACAGCCATCTTGATATCCTCTTTGACAAAAGCCGATAATGAGCGGTGCAGCATGCCAACCGCGAGCTCGCTCATTTTCTCGATATCGCGATATGGAATGGGAATATCCACAATTCCCAACCGGACGGTATTGCGGGCGATGCCTTTGGCATAGTCTCCCATTCGTTCCAGTTCATTGGCAACCAACAACATGGCTGATAACAAGCGTAAATCGTGCGCAAGGGGCTGCTGGGTGGCCATCAGGATCAGGATGGCGTTTTCAACCGCAAACCTTTTATCGTTGATGTTTTGGTCATCTTCAATGATATTCTTCGCGCTTTGGACATCACGATTTTTGAACGCGGCTACCGAATCGAGGGCGGCCTGTTCGACCATGCTTCCCAACAGCAGAATCTCATCCTGAATTTGTTTTATCTTCTTTTCAAATATTTCGCGTGCCATGCATCACCTTTTTGCTTAGCCAAATCTACCCGAGATATATTGCTCGGTTAGTTCATTCTTCGGATTGGTGAAAATATCTGTTGTCTTACCGGATTCTACCAGATAACCTGCGCGATTTTCCGCCATATTAAAGAAAAGCGTGTAATCGGAGGCTCTGGCGGCTTGCTGCATATTATGCGTTACTATAACTATAGTATATTTTTCTTTTAACTGTTGGATCAATTCTTCGATCTTCAATGTAGCAATGGGATCCAAGGCAGAAGCCGGTTCATCCATCAGGATCACTTCCGGTTCAACTGCCAACGCGCGCGCGATGCACAAGCGCTGTTGTTGGCCGCCGGATAGTGCGAGGCCTGATTTGTTCAGATTGTCTTTAACTTCATCCCACAAGACGGCTTGTTTCAGGCTTTTTTCGACGATTTCCTCCAGGATGCGGCGGTCGCGGATACCGTGGGCGCGCGGGCCGAAAGCGATATTTTCGAAGATTGTCTTGGGGAAGGGGTTGGGGCGCTGGAAGACCATGCCGACCTGTTTGCGCAATTCAACCGGATCAATATCGAAAATATTTTTCTCAT
>CALGUJ010000143.1 GCA_937902055.1 uncultured Pelolinea sp. | reverse complement strand
TATCCATAGCAGCCATGATTGAAGACTGACTGTCAATGTGCGCGTTGGGTGAGATAGCTTGATTCATAGGGAACTCCCATTATTCGTATAGGTTAATTGGAGTTTAAAGGATTTGGATGATTAAGTCAAGCCGGATTTCAGGGAGTATACACTGCCTGTTTTACTATTTCCCAAATCGCTTCGTAATTTGGCAACAACACATACGCGCCTGAATCCGGAAAGGTATAGGGGGTCACTTCGAATGTGCCGATGGCGTAGCGTTGGATGCGGTTGGGATCCGTGATCAGGGCCGGGGCTACATTAATGAACGCGACGAAGTCGCTCAGGGTCATATCCGTTTCGACGCTGTTGATGAATTCATTGTAAATCTCGGGGGCGTTGGATACCGCATCCAGCGACATGAGTTCTTTAAAAAAACCAATCAACATTTCCTGCGCCCGGCGGGTGCGATCGAAATCATTGGAGGTGTAGCGCGAACGTACGTACCATAACGCCTTTTCTCCATCCAGCGTTTCCGTGCCCGGGCCTACGGAACACCAGGAATGGGGTGCGTAAGAAAGGTCGCAGCGGTCGGCTGTATTTTGCGAAGCCTCGATCTCGATACCGCCCAGGGTGTTCACAATGTTCTTAAATCCCTGAAAATTGGTCATGATATAGTGATCGACATGAATGGCGAAGTTATGCTCGAAAGTTGAAGCCAGCAAGGGAAAACCGCCGTATCCCATGGCAGTATTGATGCGTTCCTCTTGCAGTCCCGGAATCTGTACATACAGGTCGCGTGGAAAGGAAAGCAGGCTCACCTTATTTTCACGGGTGTAAATCGACACCAACAGGACCACGTCCGTGCGATAACCGCTGTTTGCGCGCCAATCTGACCCCAAAATCAGGATATTGATTTGGCCGTTGGGTGGAACCAGGCCGGGATTTGGAACCAGTGCGTCGTTGATCGGCTGTGCTTCATTGGTTGGCGTGGCAGTCGAATAAAACGGTTGGAAAGCAGTTGGCTCTGATGAGCGGTTATTCAAAGCATCCGCCAAGAGTTGAATTTTCCCGCTTCCGTTTCCAAGCGATGGCAGAGAACAGGCGAGGAAAAATAACATGATCCAACCTGAAAGGAATAGAATATGGCGGTTTTTTTTCATTTATCTCACGCAGCACCTAACGTTGAGTTTAAACCTGCAATATTAATGCCAAAGATGAAAAACACGTTTGCATTATAGCACTTTGCCAATACTGTCTTAAAAAATGCCGACCTGCTGTTGACAAAACCTGCCTTTTTGATAGAATTGCACCATTGTTATGCCGGAGTGGCGGAATTGGCAGACGCGCTACGTTCAGGGCGTAGTGAGCAATACGCTCATGTGGGTTCAAATCCCACCTTCGGCATTCATACCCTGTTTCACAGGGTATTTTTATTTAATTGAAAACCCAATTTATATGGGGTAAGATTGTAATATGCCAAAGATCAAAGGATTTTGGAAGCGTTGGATTTTCTTTGGGCTGCTGATCATCCTGTTCTTCATGGTGATGGGATTGAACTCGAGCCTCACGGAATATTTCCAACTTACCGACCAACGCGGCCAAATGGAAAACCGGATCGAAAATCTTAAGGCGACTCAATATGCCCTGGCAACCGAAATTGCCTATGCCAAATCAGATAAAGCAGTTGAAGAATGGGCCAGAACATACCAGCGTCACGTGCAACCCGGAGACCACGCGATCATACCGTTGTCTCCACAGGAAATCACCTCCGAGATGAACTATGTACAAACCCCAACCCCCAGCCAGGAAGAAAAATGGCAGATCTGGTGGGAGCTTTTCTTTGGCGATTGACTGAATGCGAGCGGTTTTATTTTAAGTTAGAATAGGCCTGCAAGCCGAAATAGCTGATGAATTTGAAAACCGAATAAGAGAAAAGGAATAAAAATGCTAGGAAGGCAATCACCCCAAAATGTAATTGATTCGTACCGAAAAAAGAGACCATCCCTGCCGGTATTTCTGGCGATCATGTCCATTATCCTGGTGGTATTAGGCCTGGTGATCATCATCATGGGCATCAGCGGCGGTGGAATGAAATTTAACCTGTTTAGCAAGGAACCCACCGCCACCAGCACGATGCCGCCCACACCGGTTTTATCGGCCACGCCCACTTTTCCGCCAACCGAGTCTCCCACTCCGACAGCGACAATCTCTCCAACGCCCTCCGGTCCCACGGAATACGAAGTCCAAGAAGCAGATACCTGCTATGGAATCGCGGAGAAATTCGATGTGGATTTGGCGACTTTGCTGGCAATCAACAATTTCCCGGATGGGCAGTGCCCGATCATTCCCGGCCAGAAAATAAAAATTCCAGCGCCAGGACAGTCCTTGCCCACCACCACGCCTGTTCCTGCTGATGTGGAAGCCGGCACCAAGATTACTTACAAGATCCAATCTGGCGACTCTTTGGCAACCATTGCCCAGAAATTTAACACCACAGTGGAGGATATCGTCAAACAGAATCCGGATAAATTGACCGAGGATTCCAATAATATTTCCATCGGGATGGAGATAACGGTCAGGGTGAATATCGTCACCCCCACACCGACCTTCGCGCCAACCAGCACGTTGGCATCCTGAGCCAATTAAGAATACGAAAAGAGGCTGCTTTTAACATTTTGCAGCCTCTTTTTTTACCCCAAATTCTGTCCATTAATCAAAGTCAGAATTTCGGTTTCAACGCGCTTATCCGTTTCCAGGCGGGAGGCATTTATTAAAATCGGATGTGCATTCTGACCCATGATTGCCATTATTGCCCAGGCGGCATGCAACCTGAGGAGCCAGGAAGGATCGTGAAAAAGCGTATTCTCAAGGACGGGAAGGCATGCCTGGCTG
>CALGUJ010000142.1 GCA_937902055.1 uncultured Pelolinea sp. | reverse complement strand
AAAACCATGGATCGGGTATACAGGTAACTATTCCAGCAAACGGCCTCGATCCTTTGTTTACCCGCAGAAAGTACCTTTCCTTATCATGGGGAGGGGGAAGTTGTCTGCATGTGGTGTAGCCATTTACGGAACCCACCAATATGCCGCGCTGTGCAGTCTTCTGCACAGCGCGGCATATTAAATTAATTCCCCCTTTCCCCATCGGGGAAAGGGGGCCAGGGGGTAAGGGGAATAATTCCTTATTCTTCTCTCTCACGCAGGTGCGGGAACAACAGCACCTCGCGGATGGTGCGTTGATTGGTCAGCAGCATGGTCAGCCGGTCAATACCCATGCCAAAGCCGCCGTTGGGGGGCATGCCATAGCGCATGGCCTGCAGATAATCCTCATCCATGGGATGGCGCAGTTCCTCATCATCGCTATAGGCCTGCCGCATTTCCAGGAAGCGGGCTTCCTGATCGAGCGGGTCATTGAGTTCGGTGAAGGCATTGCATAATTCCATCCCGCCGATAAAGCCCTCAAAGCGCTCCACCATGCCGGGTTCGCCCGGTTTGCTCTTGGCCAGGGGCGAGATATCGCGCGGATAATCGTACAGGAAGGTGGGTTGGATGAAGGTTGGCTCCAGATAATCGCCCAGCAGAGAATCGATCAGACGCCCGCGGCTCGCATCCGGGTTGACCGGGATGCCTTTGGCGCGCATGGCTGTGGCCAGCGATTCTGTGGTGGGATGCTGCTGAATGTCGATACCGGTCACTTCCAGTAGACCCTGGCGTAAATCCACACGATTCCAGGGCGGGTTAACGTCGATCTGGCGGCCGTCGAACTCGATCACGCGCCGGCCCAGTACCTCATCACAGACAAAGCAGACCATCTGCTCGGTCAGTTCCATCACCTTCAGATAATCGGCATAAGCCCAGTAGAACTCAAGCTGGGTAAATTCAGGGTTGTGCTTGAAGTCCACACCTTCATTGCGGAAATCGCGGCCAATTTCATACACGCCTTCAAACATGCCCACCAGCAGGCGTTTCAGATACAACTCAAACGAGATGCGCAGGTACAGGTTCTGCTTGAGCTGGTTGTGGAAGGTGGTAAACGGCCGGGCAGCCGCGCCGCCGTAAATGGGTTGCAGCACCGGGGTTTCCACTTCGATGAAATCACGATCATCCAGAAACTTGCGCAGCGCGCGCGTGATGGCAGCCCGCGCCTTGAAGACCTCACGGACTTCCGTGTTGACAGCCAGATCGGCGTAGCGCTGGCGGTAACGGGTTTCCGGGTCAGACAGGGTGGCATGCTTGATTACCTGCCCGTCCACCACCTCGTCTTTGGCGGCCGGCAGCGGGGTGAGCGCTTTAGCCAGCATTTTGAAAGCGAGCACCAGCAGGCTGATCTCACCGGTACGGGTGCGCATCAGGGGTCCCTCGGCCTGGATAAAATCACCCAGGTCGAAATCATCGGCGAAATGTTTCAACTGTTCCTCACCGATTTCATTGATCCGTAAAAAGAGCTGGATCCGCCCGGTGCCGTCTTCAATATGGGCGAAGGCAAGTTTGCCCATGGTGCGTACAGCGCGGATGCGTCCCGCCAGGGTAACATGGATGGCTTCCGTCTCCGCTTTGGCTTCCGCGTCTTCAAACAGCCGGATGGCCTGCAGGGTGGTGTGGGTACGGTTTGCGCGGCCGGGATACGGTTCGATCCCTTCACTGCGCAGGCGATGGATCTTGTCCACGCGCATCTTTTCAATATCTGATAATGGCATGCTTCACCTCGTCAATCTCTTCAGAACAGCCGGCGGACAGGATACTTGTAAACGCCCTCTGTTCAGCAAGGCTGATTATAAACAAAAATGCCCCAACCGCATAACGGTTGGGGCATTTAGACATCCGGCCCCAGGTTACTCGACTTTCAAAATCTCAACTTCATAAGCGCCTTCCGGCGCGTTAATTTTCACCCTGTCACCAGCTTTATGACCAATAATCGCTTTTCCAAAGGGTGATTCATTGGAAATATATCCATTACCGGGGTTTGCCTCAGCCGGTCCTACAATGCGATAATACTCTTTTTCAGTTTGACCTACCTCAACAAGGGTCACTTTAGAGCCAATATCAATATGATCATGCTCTCTGGGCGCTTCTTCGATTACGCGCGCGGTGGCAAGCAGGTACTGGAGTTCTTTGATACGACCTTCAGTAAAAGATTGTTCGCGTTTGGCGGCTTCGTATTCGGCATTGTCGATCAGGTCTCCCCCTTCCATCGCTTCGTGGAGACGCTCCGCAATCTCATCGCGTTTTTCTTCGAGAAGATAATCCAATTCCTCCTGCAGTTTCTGATGACCCTCTTTTGTTAAGAATGTAGTTGACATTGCATCCTCTTTTAACAAATCATTCACTAAATGGTTTCCCCCTGTGGCAAACCATTCAACGGGATAGAATTCAATTGTAAATGGAAATATATGAAAGAAAAATCCCTCCAAATGGAGCGATTTAATAATCGATACACGTATCGATTGCCCGTTGTTTCGAACATAATACCATATGTATAGGGTAAATGCAAGTTTCTATCGATGATATGGATTCTATTATCAGCCGTTAATGTTTCCTGAAAATGGATAGTTGAATTTGATTGAAAATTAGTCTATAATGTAAATAAGTTTGTAATGCAAACTTAAATAGGAGGATATGATGGATGCTGCTTTCCTGGGTAGAATGAAGAAAATCCGCTTTCTGGCAGCTAATTTTTCACGATTGCAGGGATTACGTGCAATCCCCATAGGATTACTATTGTTCTGCGTCTCGTATTGGGCCAACCGGCAAACCGGACCGGCAACGGATCTATGGATCCCGCTCCTGCTGGGATTGCTGGGTTTGATCCTCGCGGTGGTCATCGAACAATATTACCGGCGTACCTTTGGCAGGATGATCGCACCAGAATCAGCTCGAATAAACGAGTTGATACTATCAACGGCAGCAGCGGTGACTGCGCTGGCTGCCTTCCTCATCGAGACCCGTTTCGATCTGCCCTTCAGCCCGCTGGGGC
>CALGUJ010000141.1 GCA_937902055.1 uncultured Pelolinea sp. | reverse complement strand
CCATCCCTCCTGGATGCCAACTCCAGCAAGGATAAAAATTTTAACACAAAAAACCATTTCCAAAGGAGAAAAATAAAAGAACTCAAGCTTCCCTGGCTGCCTGGATGACCACGGCGGTGGCGTTATCGTGCCCGCCATTTTTCAAAGCAGAGTAGATCAGCCGTCGCGCCCAGCGCTCCCGGCGGCGGCCGGCCAGGCTGGCTTTGATCTCTTCGTCTGTCAGCAGATCGCTGACACCGTCGCTGGTCAGAGCGATGATATCGCCTGTCTTAAGTTCCAACCCGATATGCTCTGTTCCCTGCTTTTCTCTTGAAGCAGTGAAATTGCACATGCGCAAATCCACCTGGATGGGTTCGCTGGATCCCAGGTAACGGTTGAGCACATGAGCCAAAGGATGGCGGCGGTCGACCGTACCCAATTCCGGCATTTGCGATGCCAGTACTTCAGCCATCCAGGTATGATCGAAGGTCAGTTGAAAAATCTCTCTTTCCCGGATCAAATACAGGCGCGAATCCCCCAGATTGGCGATGTACAGGCGCTGGTCGATGATCAGCGCGCACACGCAGGTGCTTCCCATCCCGCTCCATTCGCTGTTGGCTTGCGCTTGCCGCACGATTTTTTGATTGGCGGCCTGAAAAGCCTCAACCAGCAGGTTGGCGGGGTCGTCCAGGTTGGCGCATCCGGCGATGACTGCGTGGATGGTTTCCACGACAATGCGCGAAGCGATCTCCCCGGCTTTATGTCCACCCACACCATCCGCCACTGCGGCTAACAGGACGTTCGATCGCTGCGCGCCCGCTGCCTGGAATGCGCTGATCAGGCAACTATCCTCGTTATTTGGGCGGATCAGCCCTTTATGGCTGAAAGCAACGACCGGAAGATGTGATTGCTGGACTGGTTCCAGGTATGGCGTAGGCATGTTTTCAAACCTGCTTGATCGATCCGATTTTATAACGGAAAGTCAGACTGCCGACCTGTACCAGGTCGCCGTTGTGCAGCAGGATGCCGGCTTTGGAAACCGGAGCGTAATTGACCCACGTCCCCGTCTCGGAACCCATGTCCGCGATCGTGACGGAACCCCGATCGCTTTTGGAAAGCCGGGCGTGCAGCGGGCTTATCCCGGTATATGGCAGGGTGATCTGGGCTTGTTCCGCGTCACTGCCGATCAAGATTTCGTTCATTTCGAGCGTAATTTCTCTCATCCCTTCGAGCAGCGCTTCTTTTCCGACCCAAATCAGGCTTGGCGCGCTTTCGCGCACGGCCCTGGTGTTTTGCGATTGCACCGAAATATAATCGGTATCGATGGTTGAACCCAGTCCCGGCACGCTTTGCAGCATGGGATCTTGCGGCTCACCCTCCTCATCCAACAGCGACCGGTTTTTTCTGAATGCGATCCAACGCTTGCGCAAGCGCAATCCGGCAAAGATGGACCCGCCGGCTGCCGCGATCGCCAATGGGATCCAGCCGCCCTGGTTGAGGAATTTCAAGATACCAACCAGCCAGGATGGATAAGGCGATGCCACGTTGATCATCACCGATGCGGGCGGGCTGATATTGCGAAAGCCAAGAATATCTTCCGCTTCCACGGCGACCAGGTGTTCGCCGCTGAAGACGTATTGATCCAGGCGCCAGCCGAAATAATCGAAGGGTTCTTCAGTGTTTTCGGCGACAACCGCCCCATCCACATACAGCCGCGCCGCCTTCAATTGGCGTTTGAAACCGTCCGGGAAGGTGATGGCGGCTTGCAGGGTGATCACTTCCGGCTCCAGCACTTTTCCGCTGCCATCCGGAGCTTCGGAGTATTCCCGATTGATCACGGACGGCAGGTTTATTAGGGCTGCAACCGGTAAATTCAGATCGATTGAGAATTGCGTTTCGGGTGTTTCGCTTGATAAATTGCCATACTTGGCTGCCACGCGCACGCTGTGTGTACCGCTTTGACTGACGGCAGATGTGTAGCGCAGCCGGTAAACACTGCGCATGCGGCCGACATATTCTTCCGGGTCCGGCAAAGCGCTGCCTTCCACAAAGAACAGGAATTTCCCGCCTGTCGCGACGGCGAATTGGTTGAGGTATTGCAGGGCAGGCGCATTGGCCGCGGTTTCCGGGGCTACCAGCCAGATGTTCACCGGTACGCCGATCTCCTGCGCGCGCGCCTGCAGTGAAGCGATTTTGGCTAGATCTTGATCGAGCGGCAGCGGGGTGATGTACAGGATGGATTGCTTGTTTTGGGCGATCAGGCTGGGCTTGGCAGCCACATCCAGGGCGGTTGATAAACTGGACAAATTCGGTTCGAAGTTGAACAGGTTGGGTTTGTAATTTTGAAGAGTGTTGGTAAACGATGTTTTTTCCTGCGATTTTTCCACCAGCGTGCCTTCATTGCTGATCAGGGTGTATTGGTTGGGGGCCGCGCTTTGGAGACCATTCAACCAACTGGCTATGGCATAGACGCTTTCTTCGTAGCGGGTTGG